>JAGWNV010000002.1 GCA_028872975.1 Acidobacteriota bacterium | reverse complement strand
CAGGGCCATGCCGTCACCTAAGCCGTCCAGCCCGGAGGCGCGCCGGCCCGGCTGGCCGGCCGACGCTGCGACCCCATCGGCGCCGGCCGCGGCGGCGCCGGCGGCGTCGTCCGCTCCCCCGGCACCGGCGTCGGCGGCCGCCGGCGCGCCGAGCGCCGACTGCTGCTCGTGCTCGTCGGCGAGCCGGTTGAGGTAGGCGAGCGGCGACCGGACGGCCCGGGCCACCTCGTGGCTCGGGGGGAGGTCGGGGAACACGCCGCGCACCTCGTCCTCCAGGCGGGCCCGGAAGCGGCGGAAGTCCCCCCAGAACCCCCCCACCTGGCGGGCCACCGAGGGCAGCTTCTCGGGGCCGAGCACGAGGAGGGCGACCACCACGATCACCACGATCTTCCAGGGGCTGAGCGTGAACATCCGGCCGAAAGTCTACGGCCGGGAGCCTCCTAGAAGAACGTGACGTGCGACAGGGGCCAGATGCGCATCACGACCCGGCCCACGATGAGCGACCGCGGGATCGGCCCCCAGAACCGGCTGTCGTCGGAGTTGCTCCTGTTGTCGCCGAGCACGAAGTAGTCGCCGGCGGGGACCGTGAACCGGCGGATGGGCGGGCCCAGCATCGTCCCCGGCACCGGCTCGGGGACCTCGACGACCTTGCCGTGGGTGTCGGCCCCCTGGACGTACACGTTCTGGCCCGTCGACCAGATCGTCTCCCCCGGCATCCCCACCACGCGCTTCACGAGGTCCTGGATGTTCTGCGACGCCGTCTCGCCGGGGGGACGGCCGAAGACGACGATGTCGCCCCGGTGGACGGCGTGGAGCTTGTAGCTGAGCTTGTCGACGAGGATCCGGTCGCCGACCTGGAGGGTCGGCTCCATCGAGGCCGAGGGGATGAAGAAGGTCTGGACCACGAAGGCCCGGACGAGCAGCGCCACGGCCAGCGCCACCATGAGCACGACCGCCCACTCGACCGCCCACCGCCACCGACGGCCCCCCTCCGGCTTCTTGGCGTCGGGCTTCCTGGCGGCCGGCGTCCGTGTCGTGCCCGCCGGCCCGGCCGGGCCGTTGCCGCCCGTGACCGCCCGGGGCGGGGTCGGGGGCTGGGGCTGGGGCGGGGCGCCGGTGGCTGCCGGCGACGGAGATGGGGACGCAGCGGGCGCCCAGGGCTCCGGGACGACGCGCCCGCCGGGGTCGGTGGCGACCGGCCGGTCCGCGACCGAACGCGGCGGCACGGGCACCGCCTCGGTCCAGGGATCGACGTCACTCACGTCAGGCTTCTCTCCATGTGTCCCCGGCCCTGCGGCACGCCGGCGTGGGTGCCGGCGTCACGAGCGGCCCACGCTACCGGACGGGCCGACGCGCCCACGGTCGGCCCTCACAGGCTGGCGATCAGCTTCTCGACGCGCTCGTCGTGGGACCGGAAGGGATCCTTGAGGAGCACCGTCCGCTGGGCCTGGTCGTTGAGCTTCAGGTGGACCCAGTCCACCGTGAAGTCCCGCCGGCGCTCCTTGGCCCGGCGGATGAACTCCCCCCGGAGCCTGGCCCGGGTCGTCTCCGGCGGCCGGTTGACGGCGTCGGCCACCGAGGCCTCCTCGATCGTCCGCTCCATGCGGTCCCGGGCCTCGAGCCTGTAGTAGAGCCCACGCTCTCTGTTGACGTCGTGGTACTGGAGGTCGAGCAGGGCCACCCGGGGGTGGCCGAGGGGGAGGCTGTGGCGGGCCCGGTAGGCCTCGATCAACTGGTGCTTGGCCACCCAGTCGCATTCGCGGCTCAGGCTGAGCGGATCGGACTCGAGCCCCTTGAGACAGTGCTCCCACATGTCGAGGGCGCGGTCCTCCTGGGGCGAGAGCCCGTGGGTGTCGCGGAAGCGCAGGGCGCGCGTCAGGTACTCGGACTGGATGTCCAGCGCGCTCACCTCGCGCCCGTTGGCGAGCCGCACCTTGCGCCGGCACGTCAGGTCGTGGCTGATCTCCCGGATGGCCCGGATGGGGTTCTCGAGGGTGAGGTCTCGCAGCACCGTGCCCGGGTCCTCGAGCATGCGCAGGAGGATGCTGGTGGCGCCCACCTTCAGATAGGTGGCGTACTCGCTCATGTTCGAGTCGCCCACGATGACGTGCAGCCGCCTGAACCGCTCGGCGTCGGCGTGAGGCTCGTCGCGGGTGTTGATGATGGGCCTGCTCCGGGTGGTGGCCGAGGAGACGCCCTCCCAGATGTGCTCGGCCCGCTGCGACAGGCAGTACACGGCGCCCCTGGCCGTCTGGAGGACCTTGCCGGCACCGGCGTAGATCTGGCGGCTCACGAGGAAGGGGATGAGGACCTCGGTGTAGTGGGAGAAGTCGTCCCGGCGGGAGGTGAGGTAGTTCTCGTGGCAGCCGTAGGAGTTCCCGGCCGAGTCGGTGTTGTTCTTGAAGAGGTAGATGACGCCGCGGATCCCCTCCTCACGGAGGCGGGCCTCGGCGCCGGCCACCAGGTGGTCGAGGATTCGCTCCCCCGCCTTGTCGTGGGCCACCAGGTCGCCGATGAGGTCGCACTCGGGCGTGGCGTACTCGGGGTGGCTGCCCACGTCGAGGTAGAGCCGGGCGCCGTTCTCCAGGAAGACGTTGGAGGACCGGCCCCAGCTCACCACCCGCCGGAAGAGATACCGGGCCACCTCGTCGGGGCTGAGGCGCCGCTGGCCCCGGAGGGTGCAGGTGACGCCGTACTCGTTCTCAAGCCCGAAGATCCGGCGTTCCATCGCCTCCCACGGTAGTGCCGTCGCTGCGAAACGCGGCGTTTGGGGCCGGCGCCGCTCCAGGCCTCCGCACCCCGGGGGCGGCGGGCCTCAGGAGCAGCTGTTCGCCAGCCTCCCCCGGCCCGGACCCCTCTCGGCCCCGCCCAGCCACCGGCCCGTGCCGACGAGGAGATCGCCCACCAGCCGGAGGGCGGCCGGGCGGCCCCGCCGGGGGCGGCGGGAGGTGGCCGGCAGCCGGTGGCCCGGCCTGCCGGCCCGCAGCAGCTCGGCCTGCCGGGCCTGCACGGCGGTCTCGGTGCTCGAGGTGATCGGCCCGCTCATGGCGCCAGTGTACGCCCGCTCCTTGACAATGTCCACCGATATGTGAATATAGTTATCTGACTATGCCAGTGTTCGACGACTTCCCGGCGGCGTCGCCCGGGGTCGAGGTGGCCGTGGAGCCGTCGATGGCGGTCGAGCTCGAATGGGTCCTCGGCTCGGCTCTGAACCGGCGGTGGCGCGACGACCATCCCACCCTCGATTCCGTCTACGCCGCCGTTCCCGGCGTGGAAGGGGCCATCGAGGGGCTGTGGGGGCCCGAGGAGGCGCTCACCTGCGGCGGCTTCACCGAGCTCTTCCTCCTCGCCCACCATGCCGGCGTCCTGTTCGGCACCGACGGCGACGGCCTGGCCGAGGCCGTCGAGCAGGCGGCCGGCTCCCTCACCCCCGACCAGGCCCACCCGTCGCTCGGCTCCGAGAACGACGAGGACCGCCGGATCGTCCACCGGCGCCTCGCCCTCCTGCGGCGGTCGACGGCGCGCCGGCGCCGCTACGGCGAGGTCCTCGCCGCCCTGTGGCCGGCGGTGCGCCAGGACTGGGAGGCGCACGGACGACGTCGGGTCGACCAGGCCGTGGAGGCCCGTCGCCGGTCCCTGGCCCGGGGGGCGTCGTGGCAGGAGGTGGCCGGGGGGACCTCCTTCCCCGAGACCGCCTCCGGCTTCTTCGACCAGCTGACCAGGGCGGTGGCCGCCCTCGCCCCCGGCAGCAGGCTCGTGGTCGTGCCCGCCTACTACACCCACCTCGTGCTCTTCACCGACCTGCCCGGGATGCTCGTCGTCGGGGTCCGCACCGATCCCACCGCCGCCGACGCCCGGGCCCGGACCGAGGCTCTGGCCAAGTCCCTGAGGACGGTCTCGGACCCCACCCGGCTCGCCATCCTCGACGCCCTGCGGGCCGGCCCCCGCACCGTCGGGGAGCTGGCCAGCTCCTTCGCCCTGGCCCAGCCCACCGTCTCCAACCACGTGAAGCTCCTGCGCGACGCCGGCCTCGTCGCCGACGAGCGCCGGGGCCGGCGCCGCGAGCTCGTGGTCCGGGGCGACGCCGTGGAGGACCTGCTCGCCGGCCTCCAGCACGTGCTGGCCGGCTGACGCTGCGCTCAGGCGCCGAGCGCCTCGGCGAGCTCCTCGTTGACGATCCGCCGGAAGGCCCGGCGACCCTCGGCCCGGGCCAGGACGGCGACCTCGAGGTCCCCGGGACCGAGCTGGCGATCGGGACCGGCCAGGGCCGACACCGCGGCGCGCAGCGCCTGGCCGAGGTCCCAGCCGTCGACGTAGGCCGACTCGAAGCGCTCGGAGATCGTCTCGGTCTCCCCGCCGAGGACGGCGAAGCGGTCCTCGTCGGTGACGGTGCCGTCGTAGGAGATGTGGTACAGCTGGTCGCCCTCCCCCGCCTCGCCGATCTCGGCCACGAGGATCTCCACCTCGAGGGGCTTCATCTCGTGGGTGAAGACGGTGCCGAGGTACTGGGCGTAGAGGTTGGCGAGGGACCGGGCGTCGACGTCCTCGCGGCTGTAGGCGAAGCCCTTGGTGTCAGCGTGGCGGACGCCGGCCACGCGGAGCTGGTCGAACTCGTTGTACTTCCCCACCCCGGCGAAGGCGATCCGGTCGTAGATCTCGCTCACCTTGTGGAGCGACCGGGAGGGGTTCTCGGCCACGATGAGGATGCCGCTGTCGTACACGCCGGCCACGAGCGACCGGCCCCGGGCGATGCCCTTCTGGGCGTACTCGGCCCGGTCCTTCATCACCTGCTCGGGGGCCACGTAGAAGGGCATGGTCATGGGCGGGGCCCCCGATCGTGGCGCGCCACGAGCGTGGCGAAACGCTCGGCCACCTCGACGTCGCCGACCCGGTCGTAGCCGTCGGCGGTGACGGTGGCCACCACCGGGAAGATGCCCCGGACGAGGTCGGGCCCACCTGTGGCCGAGTCCTCGTCGGCCGCCTCGTAGAGCGCCCGGACGGCCAGCTCGATGGCGGCGTCGCGCGACAGCCCGGGCGTCCACCCCAGCTTGATCGTCGTCCGGGCGTCCCGGCCGCCCGAACCGGTCGCCCCATGGTCGGCTTCCTCGTAGTGGCCGCCGGTGACGTCGTAGGTGAAGATCCGGCCGCTGCCGCGCCGGAGGTCGTAGCCGGCGAAGAGGGGGACCACGGCGAGGCCCTGCATGGCCATGGGCAGGTGCTCGCGGACCATCTGGCCGAGCTGGTTGGCCTTGCCCTCGAGGGAGAGGGCCACGCCCTCCACCTTCTCGTAGTGCTCGAGCTGGGTCTGGAAGAGCTTCACCATCTCGATGGCGGGCCCGGCCGCTCCGGCGATGGCCACCGCCGAGTGGCGGTCGGCCGGGAAGACCTTCTCGATGCCCCGGTGGGCGATGAGGTTGCCCTCGGTGGCCCGCCGGTCGCCGGCCATGACGACGCCTTCGGCGTAGCGGAGGGCGGCG
Organism: Acidobacteriota bacterium; assembly: GCA_028872975.1. GTDB lineage: Bacteria > Actinomycetota > Acidimicrobiia > Acidimicrobiales > UBA8190 > UBA8190. The sequence continues at coordinate 29,455 of JAGWNV010000002.1, read as the reverse complement.
ACGGTGGTGCCGTGGCGCACCGGCTCCGGCGGCGAGGGTGCCGCCGGGGCGTAGGGCGCCCGGGGGGGGCCGGGCTGGCTGGGGCTCTGGGCGGGGGTCCGGCGGACGAGGGCGGCGAAGCTCGGGCCCGGGTCGTCCCCGGGCGGGAACAGCGGCAGGCCCACGGGCTACTCCCCGCCCTTTTGGACGTAGTTGCGGACGAACTCCTCGGCGTTCTCCTCGAGGACCTCGTCGATCTCGTCGAGGAGGTCGTCGAGCTCGGCCTTCAGCTTCTCCCCCTGTCCGGCGGCCGGGGCCTCGGCCTCCTCCGGGGCGCGCTCCTCGCGGGGGGTGGTCGCCGGGCGGCGCTTCAGCTCGCGTTCTGCCATCTCGGTCCCTCTTCTACCCGCTCAGCCGAGCCAACAGCTCCGACGGAGAGCCACTCTCCCCCAGTAGCTGCTCCACGTGGTCGGCTGTGCCACGGAGCGGGTCCATCATAGGGACGCGCCGGAGGGGATCGGAGCCCAGGTCGAAGACGAGGGAGTCCCAGTTGGCGCTGGCCACCGATCCCCCCCACCGCCGGAGGCACTCCCCCCGGAAGTAGGCCCGGGTCCGCCGGGGCGGGTCGGTCACCGCCGAGCGGACCTCCTCGGGGTCGACGAGCCGGTCGGTGGTCATCCTGGCGAAGAGGGACCGCTCGGGGCGCAGGTCGTGGTACTGGAGGTCCACGGCGGCCAGGCGGTGGTCCTCCCAGTCGAGGCCGTGGCGGTCCCGGTAGCCCTCGAGGAGCTGGAGCTTCGCCGCCCAGTCGACCTTGCCGGCCACGCTCGAGGGGTCGGTCTCGAGGCCGGTCAGGACCTCCTCCCACAGGCGCAGCACCTCGGCCCCGACGGCCTCGTCGCCCAGGCAGGCGAGGCCCCGGTCCTCGGCGTACTTGCGGGACAGCCCGTAGAGCTCCCACTGGATCGACAGCGCCGTCGCCCGCCTGCCGTCGGCGAGCTCGAGGGTGCTCTGGAGGGTCGGGTCGAAGGAGACCTGCCGGATGGCCTTCACGGGGTTGGCCAAGGTGAGGTCGAGGGGGCCGAAGGCGTCGTCCTCGATGAGGGAGAGGACGAGGCCGGTGGTGCCGAGCTTCAGGAACGTGGCCACCTCGGCGAGGTTGGCGTCGCCCACGATCACGTGCAGCCGCCGGTAGCGCTGGGGGTCGGCGTGGGGCTCGTCGCGGGTGTTGACGATGGGGCGCTTCAAGGTGGTCTCGAGGCCGATCTCCTCCTCGAAGAACTCGGCCCGCTGGCTCAGCTGGAACGCGACGTCGCGTCCCGACGAGCCGGCCGTCTCGGTGCCCACCTTGCCGGCCCCGGTGAAGACCTGGCGCGTCACGAAGTGCGGCGTCACCAGGTGGGCGATCCGGGAGAAGGGCACGGCACGGTCCATGAGGTAGTTCTCGTGGGTCCCGTAGGAGTTGCCCTTGCCGTCGGAGTTGTTCTTGTAGACGACGATGGACTGGCCGGGCGGCAGGATGCGCGCCACGGCGGCCATGGACCGGCGCAGGACCTCCTCCCCGGCCTTGTCGTAGCGGACGGCCTCGAGGGCATCGGCGCACTCGGGGGTCGAGAATTCGGGGTGGGCGTGGTCGACGTAGTAGCGGGCGCCGTTGGTGAGCACAGCGTTCACGAGGTGGGTTTCCACCTCGGGGGGCATGGCACCCTCCCGGGCGAAGCCCCGGGCGTCGTTGCCCGGCGTCTCGTCCTCGAAGTCCCAGCCGGCGCGCGCCAGGTCGGCCACGTAGGCGTTGACGAGCAACGACGAGGAGGCGACGGGGTTCCCCTCGCCGCCGACGTGGTGGATCCCGTACTCGGTCTCGATCCCGCAGACCTTGGTGACGGCCACGACGCGACCCTACCGCCCCCGCCGCCGACCGACCTGACCGCCTCGGGCGGCGGCGGCCGGCGTCAACCGACGGCTGGGCCGGCCCCGTCGCTCACAGGTACTGGCCCGTCCCCACCCGCTCGATGGACCGCCCGCCCCGGGTCTCCTCGGCGTCGGCGAGGAGGGTGCGGACGTAGACGATCCGCTCGCCCTTCTTCCCCGAGATCCGTGCCCAGTCGTCGGGGTTGGTCGTGTTGGGCAGGTCCTCGTTCTCCTTGTACTCCCGGCGGATGGACTCGAGGAGGTCGGTGGTCCGCACGCCGCTGCCCTCGTCGGCGATGGCCCGCTTGATGGCCAGCTTCTTGGCCCGCCGGACGATGTTCTCGATCATGGCCCCCGAGGCGAAGTCCCGGAAGTAGAGCACCTCCTTGTCGCCGTTCTGGTAGGTGACCTCGAGGAACTTGTTCTCGTCGTCGGCCCGGTACATCTCCGACACGGTCCGCTCGATCATGGCCTGGACGGCCTTGTGGGCGTCGCCCCCGCCGAGCCGGTCCACCTCGGCGGCGTCGAGGGGCACCTCGGGGGTGAGGTACCGGGAGAAGATCTGGGCGGCGGAGGCCTCGTCGGGCCGCTCGATCTTGATCTTCACGTCCAGGCGGCCTGGCCGGAGGATGGCGGGGTCGATCAGGTCCTCCCGGTTGGAGGCGCCGATGACGATCACGTCGCGCAGCGTCTCGACGCCGTCGATCTCGGCCAGGAGCTGGGGGACGATGGTGGACTCCATGTCCGAGCTGATCCCCGTGCCCCGGGTCCGGAACAGCGAGTCCATCTCGTCGAAGAAGACGATGACGGGCACGCCCTCCTCGGCCTTCTCCCGGGCCCGCTGGAAGACGAGTCGGATCTGCCGCTCGGTCTCCCCCACGTACTTGTTGAGCAGCTCCGGGCCCTTGATGTTCAAGAAGTAGCTCCGGATATTGGCGTTGCCGGTGGCCTCGGCCACCTTCTTGGCCAGCGAGTTGGCGACGGCCTTGGCGATGAGGGTCTTTCCGCAACCGGGAGGGCCGTAGAGGAGGATGCCCTTGGGCGCCGGGAGCTTGTACTCGTTGAAGAGGGCGCGGTGCAGATAGGGAAGCTCCACGGCGTCGGTGATGGCCTCGATCTGGCTGTCGAGTCCGCCCACGTCGGCGTAGGTGACGTCGGGGACCTCCTCGAGGACGAGCTCCTCGACCTCGGGTCTCGGAAGCTTCTCCACCACGAGCTGCGAGCGGGTCTCCATGAGGAGGGCGTCGCCGGCCCGGATGTGGATGCCGTCGAGGCTCTCGGCGAGCTCCACCACCCGCTCCTCGTCGGCCCGGGCGTAGACGATGGCCCTCCGGCCGTCCTCGAGGACCTCCTTCAAGGTGACGACCTCGCCGGAGTCCTCGCCCTCGCGGGCGAGGATCACGTTGAGCGACTCGTTGAGGACGACCTCCTGGCCACGGCGCACGGAGAAGGCGTCGATCTCGGGGTGGACGGCGACGCGCATCTTGCGGCCGCCGGAGAAGACGTCGGCGGTGCCGTCCTCGTTGGCGCCGAGGAAGGTGCCGTAGGCGCTCGGGGGCTGGGTGAGCTTGTCGACCTCCTCCCGGAGGGCGGCGATGTGCTCCTTGGCCTGCTGGAGGGTGTAGGTGAGCTTCTCGTTCTGCGAGACGGCCTGGGCCAGCTGGCCCTTGGTCTCGAGGAGACGCTCCTCGAGCGACTGCACCCGGCCCGGACCCTCCGACAGGCGGCGCCGGAGGACGCCCACCTCCTCCTCGGCCTGCCGGGACCGCTCACGGAGGCGGGTGAGCTCCTCGATCAGCTCGAGCTGTCGTTCCTCGTCGGACGGTGCCGTCGGAACCACCTCCCACGGGCGCCGGCGGCCACCCACGGGCCCCGCGCCGCGCTTCGTTCGGGACCCTACACCGTGCCTGGTGACGAACGGCGCGCCCCCGGTGACCGCTCGGGGTCCGGCGGGGCACCCGGTACGATGGAGGAGGCGACCGGGCGCGGGCGACTCCCTGGTTGACATGTCGATCGGGCCGTCGTTACCGTCCCAAGCACGTCGTTCCCCGATTCACGAGAGGCGAGTTCGAGCGAATGAAGGTCTGGATCGACCAGGATCTGTGCACCGGTGACGGGCTCTGCGAGGAGATCGCCCCTGCCGTGTTCACGCTGCTCGACGACGGGCTCGCCTACGTGAAAGAGGGCGACCACGTGCACAACGCCCCGGGCGGGTCCGCCGGCATGGCGGCCGTCCCCGGCGACCTCGAGGACGCCGTCACCGAGGCCGCCGAGGAGTGCCCCGGGGAGTGCATCTTCATCGAGCAGGGCTGAGCCCCGGACCGGGGCCGCTCAGCCCCGCTCCCCCGCCCGGCCCCTCGCCAGCCTGGCCCTCCTCGGGCGCGAGCAGCCGGGCCGTGGTGAGAAAGCCCGTGTGGGCCACCATCCGGTGGTCGGGGCGGACCGACCGGGCCTCGACGTGCCAGGTTCTCCTGAGCAGTTCGGCCGTCTCGGCCATGGCGAAGCGGCGGCGGTCGAGCTCCCGGCGCAGCTCGGCCACCTGGGTGATCGAGGGCAGGTAGGAGAGCAGTATCCCCCCGGGCCGGAGCGCCTCTTCGAGGTGCGGCAGCGCCCGCCAGGGCTCGGGGAGGTCGAGCACGACGCGGTCGAGGCCGCGCTCGTCGATCCCCTCGTAGACGTCGCGCTCCTCCACCCGGTAGGCGACGTCCTCGCCGAGGAGGGCCGCCACGTTGGCCCGGGCCTGCGCGGCGAAGTCGGGTCGGACCTCGTAGCCGACGACCTCGGCCCCGGCCCGGAGCAGGGCCATGGAGAGGGCGCCCGAGCCCACCCCGGCCTCGAGGACGACCATGCCCGGTCCGACGTCGGCGGCGAGGAGGATGGCCCCGAGGTCCTTCGGATAGAGGACTTGGGCCCCCCGAGGCATCTTCAGGACCACCTCGGCGAGGGTCGGCCGGAACACGAGGAACCGGCGGCCGGTGGAGGCGGCCACCGCCGCGCCCTCGGGCCTGCCGATGAGGTCGTCGTGGGCGACGATCCCGGCGTGGGTGTGGAAGGCCCCGCCGCTCGTCAGGCGGACCAGATAGCGCCTGCCCCGGGGATCGACGAGCAGGACCCGCTCGCCGGTAGCCAGCCCGCCACCGTCGCCGGCGGTCACCCGGGCCCGGACGACGAGGGGGCCCCGCCCCGGTCCCCTTCCCAGGCGCTGACCACGAGCCGCTCGCCGGCGGCGATCCGCCCCGACCACACCACCTCGGGCCCGCGCTGACGGGCGCGGCGGACGAGCCAGGCGGCGACGGCCAGGGCCAGCCACCAGGGCTCGCCGGCGAACCCCCGGCGCAGGCCCCGGCTGACCAGGCTTCGGAGCAGGCGGTCCATCGGGGGCCGGGCTAGAGCCGCCGGATCTCGACCAGGGCGGACCGGCGCCGTCCCCGGCGCCGTCCCAAGAGATAGGCGACGACCCCGACGAGGACGACGGAGGCGACCGCCCCGAAGAGGATCGTCGGCTTGGCCGCCTCGACCCGGTCGTCGACGCCCCCGGCCATCTCCCTGAGCTTGGCCTCGATGTCGTCCCGGGTGACCCGGGTGGTGGTGGTCATCGGTCAGCTCCCCTTCCCGCGCCGTGCGGCAGGCCCTCGGACGACGCGCCAGCCCGCCAGCCCGGCCACGACCACCGCCGCGGCGGCGGTCAGGAGGTCCGGGGCCCAGCTACAGTTCCCGGCGAAGATCCTCCCCGTCTCGTCCTGGAGGGCCCGGAGCCCGGCCAGGAGGAGGACGGCGAGGCCGATGGCCAGGAAGGTCGAGCCCAGGAGGCCGAACAGGACGAACCTGCCCAGGCCCCGGAGGGGGCCCAGGGTCTCCTGCTTGGCGTAGTCGACCACGAGCTCGACGAGCTCGGCCCGAGCGCCACCGCCACGGCCGTCAGCCACGAGGAGCCAGGATATAGGTGGAGCTGGCCCGGGCTACCAGGCGGCCCTCGTCGTCGGCCACCTCGGCCTCCACGAAGGCCACCCGGCCTCCCCCGGAGATCACCTGGGCCGTGCAGGTGAGGTTCCCGCCCGGCGACACCGGGGCCAGGAAGCTGATCTTGAGCTCGGCGTTGGCGGAGCGGACCTTGCGACCCCGCGCCCAGGTCACGCTGGCGGCGCCCATGGCCGAGTCGCAGAAGGCGGCCAGGAAGCCACCCTGGAGGATCCCGGCCGGGTTGGTGAACCGCTCGTCCGCCGGCATCCGCCACACGGTCCGGCCCGGCTCGGACTTGTCGAGGCACACCATGCCGAGGGTCAGGTCGCAGTTGGGGGGCACCTGGAGCCGGTCGGGCACGGCCCGGACGGTACTCGGCCCCGGTTAGCGTCGGGTCGGTGCCCTTCGCGGCGGCGATGAGCGAGCATCCGGTCACGGCCCATGCCGTCGGGGAGGTGGCCGGCCAGGTCCTCGAGGACGTGGGCGACAGGCCCGACCTCGCCCTCGTGTTCGTCACGGCCCCCCATGCCGGCGCCCTCGAGGACGCCGTCGGCGTCGTGGACGCCGTCCTCCATCCCCTCGTGCTCCTCGGCGTCGCCGCCGAGTCGGTGGCCGGCCCGCACCGGGAGGTCGAGAGGGACGCGGCGGTCGCCCTCTTCGCCGGGCGGACGGGTCCGCTCCTGCCCGTCGGCCTCGATCTCCACCTCGACCGGGACACCGACACGGCCACCTTGTCGGGCTGGCCGGCGACGCTGTCCTTCGAGCCCCAGGCGCTGTTGCTCCTCGCCGACCCCTACAGCTTCCCGGCCGAGCCACTGCTGGCCTGGACCGGCGACCACCACCCCGGGCTCCCCGTCGTGGGCGGCATGGCCTCGGCCGGACGGGGCCCGGGCGGCAACCGCCTGGCCCTCGGGACGACGGTGCGGACGGCCGGCGCCGTCGGCGCCCTCCTCGGCCCCGGCATCGACGTGGAGACGGTCGTCTCCCAGGGTTGCCGGCCCTTCGGCGACCCCCTCGTCGTCACCAAGGCAGAGGGCAACGTGATCTTCGAGCTGGCCGGCCGGCCCGCCCTGGAGCGGCTGGTCGCCCAGGCGCGAGAAGGGCTCGACGAGGAACAGGTGCGCCTGCTCGAGGCGGGCGGGCTCCATCTCGGGCGAGTGGTCGACGAGCACCGCGAGCACTTCGGGCCCGGCGACTTCCTCGTCCGCAACGTCCTCGGCGCCGACCGGTCGAGCGGTGCCATCGCCGTCGGCGACGTCGTGCCGGTGGGCACCACGGTGCAATTCCATCTGCGCGACGCCGCCAGCGCCGACGAGGACCTCCGGCACATGCTCAGGGGGAGGCGGGCCGACGGCGCCCTGCTGTTCACCTGCAACGGTCGCGGCACCCGGCTCTTCGGCACCCCCCACCACGACGTCGCCGTCCTCGCCGAGGAGCTCGGGCGGCCGCCGGTGGCGGGCTTCTTCGCCGCCGGCGAGCTCGGCCCGCTGCACGGCCACAACTTCCTCCACGGCTTCACCGCCTCGGTGGCCCTCCTCCGGGATCCCGCCGGCGGTCGTTGACCGCGCCGACGCCGAGGCGGCGGCCGTTGGCCGCCGAGGCCAAGCGGGTACGGTGGGCCCGGTGAGCGACTCCGACCTCGAGCAGCTCGGGATCAACGTCGTCCGGGGCCTCGCCATGGACGCCCCACAGCGGGCCAACTCTGGGCATCCCGGCACCGCCATGGCCCTGGCGCCGTTGGCGCACGTCCTGTTCACGAGGATCATGCACCACGATCCGGCCGACCCCGCATGGCCCGACCGGGACCGGTTCGTCCTCTCCGCCGGCCACGCCTCGATCCTCCTCTACAGCATGCTCTTCCTCACGGGCTACGACCTCACCCTCGAGGACATCCGGCAATTCCGCCAGTGGGGGTCGAAGACCCCGGGACACCCCGAGGTCCACCACACCGCCGGCGTGGAGGTGACCACCGGTCCCCTCGGTCAGGGCGTCGCCAACGCCGTGGGGATGGGTCTGGCCGAGCGGTGGCTGCGGACGCGCTTCGGCGCCGACGTCGTCGACCACCACACCTTCGTCGTCTGCTCCGACGGCGACCTCATGGAGGGCGTCAGCCACGAGGCGGCCTCCCTGGCCGGACACCTCGGCCTGGGGCGCCTCGTCTGCGTCTACGACGACAACCACATCACCATCGACGGGCCCACCGAGCTCGCCTACGGCGACGACGTGGCGGCGCGGTTCGCCGCCTACGGCTGGCACACCGAGGTCCTGGGCGAGGTCGCCAACGACACCGACGTCCTGGAGGCCGCCCTCCGGCGGGCCATGGCCGTCGAGGACAGGCCGTCCATGCTCGTCCTGCGCAGCCACATCGGCTGGCCCTCCTCCGCCATGGACACCGCCAAGGCCCACGGGGACCCACTCGGCGAGGAGGTGGTGCGCAGGACCAAGGAGATCCTGGGCCTTCCCCCCGGCGAGCAGTTCTGGGTGCCCGAGGAGGTCCTCGACCTCTACCGGTCCTGCCGGGAGCGCGGCGCCCGGCTGCGCACCGACTGGCAGGCGCGCTTCGACGCCGCGCGGATCGACCGGACGGCCTGGCAGGCCTGCATGGCGGGCCGGGGCCTCGAGGGATGGGAGGCGAAGCTCCCCACCTTCGAGCCGGGCACCGACCTCGCCACCCGCAAGGCCGTCAATCAGTGCCTCGACGCCTCGGCCGAGTACATCCCCGGGCTCGTCGCCGGCGCTGCCGACCTCACGGGCAACACCGGCATGAAGCTCGCCGACGCCGAGATCCAGTCCCTCGTGTCACCCGGCGGTGCCCAGGTCCACTACGGCATCCGGGAGCACGCCATGGCGGCGATGATGACGGGCATGGCCCTCCACGGCGGGGTCCTGCCCGTGGCCGGTACCTTCTTCATCTTCAGCGACTACATGCGCCCCGCCGTCCGCCTGGCGGCGCTGTCGGAGGCACACGTCGTGTACTCCTGGACCCACGACTCGGTGGGCCTGGGCCAGGACGGTCCCACCCACCAGCCCGTCGAGCACCTCGCCGCCATGCGGGCCATGCCCGACCTCCGCGTCATCCGCCCCGCCGACGCCAACGAGACGGCCCACGCCTGGCGCGTGGCCGTGGACGGCGACGGGCCCACGGGGCTCGTGCTGTCGCGTCAGGACCTCCCCGTCCTGGCCGGCACGGCCGAGGCCTTCGAGGGGGTGCGCCGGGGCGCCTACGTCCTCGTCGCCGCCGACGGCGAGCCCGAGGTCGTGCTCGTGGGGACCGGCGGGGAGGTCCACCTGTGCGTGGAGGCGGGCCGGCTCCTGGCCGGAGGCGCCGGCGGCCCGGCCCTTCGGACCAGCGTGGTGTCGTTCCCCTCCTGGGAGCTGTTCGCGCTGCAGGACGGGGCCTATCGGGCGTCGGTGCTCCCGCCGGGGGTGCCCACCCTCGCCGTCGAGGCGGCCGCCTCGTTCGGCTGGGACCGCTACGCCGACGACAGCGTGTCGATCGACCGCTTCGGGGCGTCCGCTCCGGGGACCTCGGTCCTCGAGCACTTCGGCTTCACCGCCGAGAACGTGGCCAGGCGGGCACGGGCGCTCGTCGAGCGGATGCACGGTTGACGGGAAGGAGCCCGGCATGACCAAGCTGCACGACCTCTTCGAGCAGCAGCGACAGAGCCCCTGGCTCGACAACCTCCGTCGCGACTACCTCCGCGACGGACATCTGGCCGCCCTCGTCGAACAGGGCATCCGGGGGGTGACCTCGAATCCGACGATCTTCGCCAAGGCCATCGAGGGCGGGTCGGCCTACGACGAACAGTTCGCCGATCTCCTGCGGGGCCACTCCGTCGAGGAGGCCTACTGGGAGCTCGTCGCCGACGACATCACCGGCGCCCTGGACGTGCTCCGTCCCGTCTCGGAGTCCTCGGGCGGGGAGGACGGGTTCGTGTCCCTCGAGGTCGCCCCCTCGCTGGCGCACGACACCTCCGCCACCGTCGAGTCGGCCCGGTACTGGCACGAGCGGATCGAGAGGCCCAACCTCTACGTGAAGATCCCCGCCACCGCCGAGGGCGTGCCCGCCGTCAGAGCCATGGTGGCCGAGGGCCGGAACATCAACATCACCCTCCTCTTCAGCGTCGAGCGCTACGACGAGGTCATCGAGGCGTACCTGGGCGGGCTCGAGGAGTACCTCGCCGCCGGCCACGACGACCTCTCGTCGGTGCGCAGCGTGGCCTCCTTCTTCGTGAGCAGGGTCGACACCGAGGTGGACCGCCGCCTCGAGACCCTCGCCGACCACGACACCGCCCACGGCCGGGACCTCCTGGCGCTGCGGGGCACCGCCGCCGTGGCCCAGGCGCGCCTCGCCTACCAGCTCTTCCTCGAGCGGTTCTCGGGGCCCCGGTGGGAGCGGCTCCGGGACCACGGGGCCAACCTGCAGCGGCCCCTGTGGGCCTCGACGTCCACGAAGAACCCGGCCTATCCGGACCTCAAGTACGTGGACGCCCTCATCGGCCCCGACAGCGTCAACACCATGCCCGACCAGACGATCGACGCCTGGCTCGACCACGGCACACCGGCCCGGACCGTCGACGCCGACCCCGATGCCGACCGAGAGGCCCTCCGGTCGCTGGCGGCGGCGGGCGTCGACGTCGCAGACGTGGCCCGCACCCTCGAGACCGAAGGCGTGGCCAGCTTCGCCAAGTCCTTCGACGAGCTCATGCAGGTGCTGGCCGACAAGGCCAACGCGCTGGCGGGCGGGGGCTGACGGCCGTGGCCGACGACGCCTCGAGACTCCTGGAGGCGCTGCGGGCCGGGGACGCCGGCCTGTGGCCCGAGGGCAACGTGGCCGCCGACCGCCTCGGCTGGCTGGAGGTGCCCAGGCGGATGGCGGCCGAGGCCGACGACCTGGCCCGGTGGGCGGAGCACGTCGACCAGCAGACGGTCGTCCTGCTCGGGATGGGGGGATCGTCGCTCGGGCCGGCGGTCCTCGAGTCCGCTGCCGCCGGCGGCGCCCGGCGGCTGGTCGTCTGCGACACCACCCACCCCGCCACGGTCGGGTCGATCGACTTCGCCGACGCCTTCGTCCTCGTCTCCTCCAAGTCCGGGACCACCCTCGAGCCCAACGTCCTTCTGGCCCACGCCTGGGAGCGCCTGCCCGACCCCTCGCGCTACGCGGCCATCACCGACCCCGGCACCCCCCTCGCCCGGCTGGCGGCCGACCGCGGCTTCGCCCGGTGCTTCGAGAACCCGCCCGACATCGGCGGGCGCTACTCGGTGCTCTCCTACTTCGGCATGGTCCCCGCCGCCCTCCTCGGCTACGACGTGGGCCGGTTCTGCCGGCGGGCCCTCGACGCCGACGCCCTCGAGGCGGTCGCCCTCGGCATGACCCTCGGCGAGGAGACCCGGGTGGGGCGGGACAAGGTGACGGTGGTGGTGCCCGAGGCCTTCGCCGCCTTCGGCCTGTGGGTCGAGCAGCTGATCGCCGAGTCGACGGGCAAGCACGGCACCGGCTGCGTCCCGGTGCCGACCACCGTGCCCGAGGACGGCGGCGACCGCCACGTCGTCCCCGTCCACCTCACCCACCCCGAGGACCTGGCCGAGCAGTTCTACCGGTGGGAGCTGGCGGTGGCCGTCTGCGGACACGTACTCGGCATCGACCCCTTCGACGAGCCCAACGTCGCCGAGTCGAAGAAGAACACCAACGACATGCTCGCCTCACTGCCCCTGCCCGCCGTCGACACGATCGCCCCCGACGCCCTGTTCGCCTGGCTCGAGTCCACCGTCCGCCAAGGCGACTACGTCTCGCTCCAGGCCTATCTCCCCTTCGGCCAGGACGCCCGGCTCGAGGCGCTGCGCCGGGCCGTCCGTGACCGGCTGGGAGGAATGGCCGTCACCGCCGGCTACGGGCCGCGGTTCCTCCACTCCACCGGCCAGCTCCACAAAGGTGGCCCCGACACCGTGGTGGCCGTCCAGATCGTGTCGCGGACACCCGGCCCCGAGGTGCCCATCCCCGGGAAGGACTACGACTTCGGGACCCTCATCGCCGCCCAGGCGGCCGGCGACCACCGCAGCCTCCTGTCCCACGGCCGGCGGGTGACGAGGGTGGCCGTCGACGAGTTGGCCGAGATCTCCTGAGAGAGAAGGGCGGGCGCATGAAGATCGGCATGGTCGGACTCGGGAAGATGGGCGCCAACATGTCGGCCCGGCTCGTCGAGAAGGGCCACGACGTGGTCGCCTTCGACCTCTCGGCCGAGGCCCGTGCCGAGGTGGCCTCCCACGGCGCCCGGAGCGCGGAGAGCCTCGAGGACCTCGTGGCCGGGCTCGACCCGCCCCGGGCGGTGTGGGTCATGGTGCCCGCCGGCGCCCCCACCGACTCGACCATCGAGGCCCTGAAGGCCCTGCTGTCGGCCGGCGACGTCGTCGTCGACGGCGGGAACTCCAACTACAAGGAGGCCGCCCCCATCGCCGGGTCCCTCGCCGAGAAGGGCATCGGTTTCGTCGACGCCGGCACCTCCGGGGGCATCTGGGGCCTGACCGAGGGCTACTGCCTGATGGTGGGGGGTACCGCCGAGTCGGTGGCCGTGGTCACCCCCGCCCTCGAGGCCCTCGCCCCGGAGGGCGGCTACGCCCACGTCGGGCCGGTGGGTGCGGGCCACTTCGTGAAGATGGTCCACAACGGGATCGAGTACGGCCTCATGCAGGCCTACGCCGAGGGCTTCGAGATCATGAGCAAGGCCGACGAGTTCTCCCTCGACCTGCACCAGATCGCCTCCATCTGGCGCTACGGGTCGGTGGTCCGGTCGTGGCTGCTCGAGCTGACCGAGCGTGCCCTCGCCCCCGGCTCGGGGTTCGACCGGGTGGAGGGCTACGTCGTCGACTCCGGCGAGGGCCGGTGGACCGCCATGGAGGCCATCGACCGGGCCGTGCCCGCCCCGGTCATCGCCACCTCGCTCTTCGCCCGCTTCGCCTCCCGGGAGCCCGACTCCTTCTCGAACAAGCTCCTGGCCGCCCTGCGGAACCAGTTCGGCGGCCACGCCGTGCGCACCGAGGGCGCCCCCGGAGCCGCCTCGTGACCGCAGGAGGGGTCCTGGGGTCGGTCGACGCCCTGGATGCGGCGCCGGCCTCGGCCGACGAGCCCGCCCAGGTGCGCCACGAGCTCGACAGGGTCGGCCGACCGCCGGCGCAGACCCTCGTGGTGTTCGGGGCCTCGGGGGACCTCACGGCCAGGAAGCTGCTCCCCGCCCTGGCCGCCCTGGCCGAGCACGGCGCCCTCCCCGATCCCTTCGCCGTGGTCGGCGTGGCCCGGACGGGGTGGACGGACGACGAATTTCGGCGGGTGGCGGCCCGGGCGGGCGGGGACGGGAGCCCGGCCTGGCGACAGGTGGCCGAGCGCGCCCGGTACGTCTCGGGCGACTACGGCCACCCCGACACCTTCACCGCCTTGAAGGCCGTCCTCGACGACCTCGACCGCACCCTCGGCACGGCCGGCAACCGCGTCTTCTACCTGGCCACGGTGCCGAGCCTCTTCGGGGTGGTGGCCGAAGCCCTCGCCGCCCACGGCTGCAACAAGCCCGGCCCCGGCGGCCGGTTCGCCCGGCTCGTGGTGGAGAAGCCCTACGGGCAGGACCTCGACAGCGCCGTCGCCCTCGACGAGGACCTCCACGGGGCCTTCGACGAGTCCTCGATCTACCGGATCGACCACTACATGGGCAAGGAGACCGTCCAGAACCTCCTGGCCCTGCGCTTCGCCAACGCCGTCTTCGAGCCGGTGTGGAACCGCCGGTACGTCGACAACGTGCAGATCACGGTGGCCGAGGAGCTCGGTGTCGAGCACCGGGGCGGCTTCTACGAGCGGGCCGGCGCCCTGCGCGACATCGTCCAGAACCACGTCATGCAGGTCCTCGCTCTCACGCTCATGGAGCCGCCCACGGTGGTGGACGCCCAGGGCATCCGCGACGAGAAGGTGAAGCTGCTGCGCGCCGTCGTCGTCCCCGACGTGGAGGACGTGACGGGCATCGCCGTGCGGGGCCAGTACACCGCCGGGGCCGTGGCCGGCGAGACCGCCCCCGGCTACCGCCAGGAGGCCGACGTCTCGCCGGAGAGCACCACCGAGACCTACGTGGCCATGAAGCTGGCCGTCGACAACTGGCGATGGGCCGGCGTGCCCGTCTACATCCGGACCGGAAAGCGGCTCCCCAAGCGGGCCACCGAGGTCGCCCTCGAGTTCCACCGGGTGCCCCATCTCGCCTTCGGCCAGCGCGAGGCCCGGGAGCTGCGGCCCAATTCGATCCTGGTGCGGATCCAGCCCGAAGAGGGCGTGTGCCTCTCCTTCGGCGCCAAGGTCCCCGGCGAGGCCTTCCGGCTCCGGTCCGTCGGCATGGACTTCTCCTACGCCCGGGCCTTCCCGGGGCCGACGGCCGACGCCTACGAGCGGCTCCTGCACGACGTCATGATCGGCGACCCCACCCTCTTCATCCGCACCGACGAGGTCGAGCAGGCCTGGAAGATCGTCGACCCGCTGCTCAGCGCCTGGGGCCAGGACGGGTCGCCCCTGTCGTTCTACCCGGCGGGCTCCTGGGGGCCGCACGAGGCCGACCTGCTCCTGGCCCGGGACCTGCGCCAGTGGCGCGACCCGTGACGCTTCCCGGCGACCTCGAGCTCACCGACGACGTCCCGGCCGCCTTCGCCCGCTGCCTGGCCGGCGCCTTCGCCGGGCGGCCCGGTCCCCGGTGCACCCTCGTGCTCTCGGGCGGCCCCACCGCCGCCCGTTGCTACGACCGGCTCGCCGCCGAGACCGCGGCCGGGACGCTCGGGGTGGACTGGTCCGTCGTCGACCTCCTCGTCGGCGACGAGCGGTGCGTGCCGGCGGACGACCCCGACGCCAACCAGCGGATGCTCCGGGAGACCCTCGTCGAGAGGGTGGGCCCCGTCGGCTCCTTCCACCCCATGTCCTGCGAGGCGGGCCCCGCCGCCTACGAGACGGTCCTGCACCGCCTCGCCGCCCCCGACCTCGTCCATCTCGGCCTCGGCCCCGACGGGCACACGGCGTCGCTCTTCCCCGGCTCCGCCGCCCTCGAGGCCCCCGGCGACCGGTGGGTCGTGGAGAACGAGGACCCCGCCGGCCGCAACCCCCATCGCCGGATGACCCTCACCCTGGCCGGGATCGCCCGGGCGCGCCTGGTGGTGTTCACGGTGTCGGGCGAGGAGAAGCGCGACGCCTTCGGCCGGGCACGCGCCGGGGAAGACCTCCCGGCCACCCGGGTGCGGGCCCGGCGGGTGCTCTGGCTGGCCGACCCCGCCGCCGCCGGTTGACGACGGGGACGGTGCCGACGCCCGGGCCGTCGCCGGCCGGGACCGCCCGTACGCTGGCGCCGGTGACGGGAACCTCCCTGCAGTTCAAGACCCAACCGACGGGGGCGGCGGTCAGCCGGGCGCTGCAGGCGGTGACGGCCGTCTTCGCCGTGGTGCCCCTCTTCGCCCTCGCCGCCCTGCTCGACCGGCCCCATGTGCGGTCGTGGCCTGCCCTCGGCGTCACCCTCGGGCTCGGCGCCGTCTTCGTCGGCTCCTTCGCCTCCGACCGCCGGCGCCTGCGACGGGCCCGGATCTCGGCCTTCGTGCCGACGCGGGCCTTCGCCCAGGCGGTCCTCGTCATCGCCGACTTCGCCGCCGCCGGAGTGGCCTTCGGGCTGCACGGGGGCAGCTTCCTCCTCCTCCCCGTCATCGCCTTCCTCCTCACCGCCCTCCTCGGCAACGCCACGATGATGCGGCGGGGATGGCTCGTCCTCGTGGCCGCCCTCGGCGTCGAGACGGCGCTCGAGCTCCCGGCCTACGACGCCTTGTGGGCGACCGTGCTCTTCGCCGGGACGGCTGGTGTGCTCGCCGTCATGGTCGACGGGGTCGTCCGGGGGTCCATCCGGGGCATGGAGCGGAACCGGGCCCTGGCCGAGCTCGCCACCGAGACGAGCACCCTCCAGGACTGGCCTCGGGACCTCCTGTCGGTCGGCGAGCGGCTGGCGCGCGCCATCGACGTCGAGGGCTACGCCGTGCTGACGCGTCTCGGGAGCCGGACGCCGCTCCAGCGGTCCTACGCCTGGCCCGATCCCGAATGGCCCGCCTTCGAGGTCCTCGGCGACCTCGCCGTCGTCGCCCTCGAGCGGGCCGGGCCCGTCGAGCGGGGGGGTCTCGTCGCCACCGCCGCCCATGCCGGGACGGCCGGGGTGGTGATCGTGGCCCCGGCCACGTCGCTGCTCGGTGCCCCCGTCGAGACCACGCTGCTCACCAGCGCGGCCGCCCTCCTCGCCTCCATGCTCACCCGGAGCCGGCTCATCTCCGGGCTGCTCGACATGGCCAACACCGACGAGCTCACCGGGCTCGCCAATCGGCGCCGGCTCTTCGAGACCCTCCTGCTCGAGGTCAACCGGGCCCGCCGCTCGGGCCGGCCGCTCACCATCGCCATGGTCGACCTCGACCACTTCAAGCGGTACAACGACACCTTCGGCCACAGTGCCGGCGACGACCTGCTCCAGCACTTCGCCCTCGGGACGACCTCGCGCATGCGCGCCCAGGACCTCGTGGCCCGCTACGGGGGCGAGGAGTTCTGCCTCGTGCTGCCCGAGACCGACGCCGAGGGCGGCCTCGCCCTCGTGGAGGGGCTGCGCAGCGAGGGGGCGGGCGACGACGGCCTCGGGCGCCGCGTCACCTTCTCGGCCGGGCTGGCCACGTGGAACGGCACCGAGTCGGCCGAGGACCTCGTGTACCGGGCCGACGCCAGCCTCTACCGGGCCAAGGCTTCCGGGCGCGACCGGGTGGCCGTGGCGCCCCCGTCGTGAGCGTGGCGCCGAGGCACCGGCGGTGGCGCAGGCGGGCCCCGGTACAGTGAGCGCCGTGGACCCCCGGGAGCTGCTCGGCGTCCCGCTGGCCGAGCTCCGCACCGAGGCCCGGGCCCGCCGGACGTCGGTGCACGGCACGCGGATGACCTATTCGCCGAAGGTCTTCATCCCCCTCACCCAGCTCTGTCGGGACCGGTGCGGCTACTGCACCTTCGCCCAGCCTCCGGCCCGGCTGCAGGCGCCCTACCTCTCCCCCGAGGAGGTCCTCGCCATTGCCGAGGCAGGGGCCGAGGCGGGCTGCCACGAGGCGCTGTTCACCCTCGGGGAGGCCCCCGAGGACCGCTACCCGGTCGCCCGCGCCTGGCTGGCCGAGCGCGGGCACGACTCCACGATCTCCTACCTGGCCGAGATGTGCGGGCTGGTCCGGGACCGCACGGGGCTCCTCCCCCACGCCAACGCCGGCGCCCTCGGCGGCGACGAGCTGGCCCGACTGCGGGCCGTCACGGCCAGTCAGGGGATGATGCTCGAGTCGCTCGACGACACCCTGGCCTGTCACCGGCTCGCCCCGGACAAGACCCCGGCCCGCCGCCTGGCCACCCTCGAGGCCGCCGGGGCCCGGGGCGTGCCGTTCACCACCGGTCTCCTCGTCGGCATCGGCGACAGCCGCCCCGACCGGATCCGGACGCTCTCGGCCATCGCCGCCGCCCACCGGCGCTTCGGGCACGTCCAGGAGGTGATCGTCCAGAACTTCCTCCCCAAGCCGGGCACGGCCATGGCCGGCGAGCCCGCCTGCGCCGAGGAGGAGCTGTGGTGGACGATCGCCGTGGCCCGCCTCGTCCTCCCGCCCGAGGTCCACCTCCAGGCGCCGCCCAACCTGGCCGACGACCTCGTGGCCCTGGCCGGGTCCGGGATCGACGACTGGGGGGGCGTCTCGCCCGTGACCGCCGACCACGTGAACCCCGAGCGGGCCTGGCCGGCGCTGGCGGTGCTCACCGAGGCCACCGAGGCGGCCGGCTACTGCCTGGCCCCGCGCCTCACCATCTATCCCGAGTTCGCCGCCGAGCCCGACCGGTGGCTCCATCCCGACATGCGCTTCAGTGTCCTCGACCGGGCCGACGCCGAGGGCCTGGCCCGGGACCACCCCTGGTGCGCGGGGGGGACCACCGAACCCCCGGGGCTCCTGGCGCCACCGCCGGGGCGGCGGTCGGGCACCGGAGGTGCCGTCGGCGAGGTCCTCGACGGCGTGGCGCTCGGCCAGGAACCCGGGGAGGAGGAGCTCACCGTCCTCTTCGGCGCCCGTGGCCCCGAGGTGCGAGACGTCTGCGCCCTCGCCGACGACCTGCGCCGGCGCGCCGTGGGCGACGTCGTCACCTTCGTCGCCAACCGGAACATCAACTACACCAACGTCTGCACCTTCAAGTGCCGCTTCTGCGCCTTCTCGAAGGGGCCCCTGTCGCTCAACCTGCGGGGGGCGCCCTACCTCCTCGAGCTGGGCGACATCACCGAGCGGGTGAAGGAGGCGGAGGAGGCCGGGGCCACCGAGGTCTGCCTCCAGGGCGGGATCCATCCCTCCTTCGACGGGAACTACTACCTCGAGGTGATCGGGGCCGTCCGGGCGGCGTCGGATCGGATCCACATCCACGGGTTCACCGCCCTCGAGGTGACCGAAGGCGCCCGCCGGCTCGGGGTGCCCCTGGGCGAGTACCTCCGCACCCTGAAGGAGGCCGGGCTCGCCACCCTGCCGGGGACGGCCGCCGAGATCCTCGACGACGAGGTCCGCGCCGTGCTGTGCCCGGACAAGATCGACACCGAGGAGTGGCTCGAGGCGCATCGGACCGCCCACGGCGTGGGCCTGCGGTCGAACATCACCATCATGTTCGGCTCCATCGAACGGCCGAGGTCATGGGCGCGGCACCTCGTGTGCACCCGGGACCTCCAGAAGGAGACCGGCGGGTTCACCGAATTCGTGCCCCTCCCCTTCGTCCACATGGCGGCGCCCATCTACCTCCAGCACCGGTCCCGGCGCGGCCCCACCTTCCGCGAGGCGCTGCTCATGCACGCCGTGGGCCGCATCGCCTACACCGGTCTCGTCGACAACGTGCAGGTGAGCTGGGTGAAGATGGGCACCGAGGGAGTGGCCCAGGCACTCCTGGCCGGCGCCAACGACCTGGGCGGGACGCTCATGGACG
Source organism: Acidobacteriota bacterium (assembly GCA_028872975.1). Taxonomy (GTDB): domain Bacteria; phylum Actinomycetota; class Acidimicrobiia; order Acidimicrobiales; family UBA8190; genus UBA8190. The sequence continues at coordinate 10,599 of JAGWNV010000002.1, read as the reverse complement.
AGAACATCTCCCGGGCCGCCGGCGCCAGCCACGGCCAGGAGATGGACGAGGAGGCCTTCCGGGCCGTGACGGCACCGCTGGGGCGCCCTCTCGCGCAGCGCACGACCCTCTACGGCCGGGTGCCGGCGCCGTGCTGAGCGCCCCGCCCCCCTCCCGGTGACCGAGGGGCCCGTCCCGCCGCTCGTCGCCGACGACGCCGGTGTGGAGACGGTCACCCCCGACGACGCCGTCGACCCCCGCCGCACCGAGCTGCTCGAGGCCTTCCTCGACGCCCTCGGCATCACCGAGCGCCACGACCTCTACCGGGCCATCCTCGGCACCGTCGTCCACCTCGCCGACGAGGGCACCGACGCCCTCGACTTGAAGCTCGCCTCCGCCGCCCTGGCCGAGATGGCCGAGGCCTTCCGCGTCTTCCGCCCCTATCGCCACGGCATGAAGGTCACCTTCTTCGGGTCGGCCCGGACCCTGCCCGAGGACCCCCTCTACCTCCAGGCCCGGCGGCTGGCGGCCCGGATGGCGGCGGCGGGGTGGATGGTGGTGACCGGCGCCGGGCCGGGGATCATGGAGGCAGCCATGGAGGGGGCGGGCCGGGAGCGGTCCCTCGGGGTCAACATCCGGCTGCCCCACGAGCAGGGGGCCAACCCCTTCATCGCCCAGGACCCCAAGCTCGTGGAGATGCGGTACTTCTTCACCCGCAAGCTCATGCTCATCAAGGAGTCCGACGCCTACGCCGTGCTCCCCGGCGGCTTCGGCACCCTCGACGAGGCCTTCGAGCTGCTCACCTTGCTCCAGACCGGCAAGGCGCAGCCCGCCCCCCTGGTGCTCCTCGACGTGCCCGGCGGCGACTACTGGGCAGGCTGGCGGGGCTTCGTCGACGAGCAGGTGACGGCGCGCGGCCTCGTCTCCGACGAGGACCACGCCCTCTACAAGGTCACCGCCGACATCGAGGAGGCCGCCGGGGAGCTGCTCGGCTTCTACCGCAACTACCACTCGTGCCGGTGGGTGGGCGACCTCCTCGTCGTCCGGCTCCGCAGCCTGCCGAGCCGTTCCCGGCTCCAGGACCTGAACCACCGGTTCGCCGACATCCTCACCGGGGGGACGATCCGTCCCACCAAGCCCCTGGCCCCCGAACGGGCCGGCCACGACCATCTCGACCTGCCCCGCCTGGCGCTGCGGTTCGACCGCTTCCACTACGGGCGGCTCCGTCAGCTCATCGACGCCCTCAACTCCGACCCGCGCCCTCCTGCAGCACCGTCACCGCCTTCTCGACGGCCCGCCGGGCCCGGGTGAGCCGCCGCTCCTCGGCCAGGAGGGCGGGATCGGGCCGGCCGCTCGCGCCCAGCTCCTCGGAGGCCTGGCGGAGCCGGTCGAGGGCCAGGTCGGCCAGGTCCTCGGCGATGGCCGAGAGCCGCTCGGCGATCTCCTCGCTGCCCATCCCGGGCTAGACGCCTTCGCCCTGCCCAGGCGGGGCGACGGTGACGACCTCGAGGGCCCCTTCGCCGAGCTTGGCCCGCAGGGCCTTCTTGTCGAACTTGCCGACCGAGGTCTTGGGCAGCTCGTCGGCGAAGGCCCAGCGCTCGGGCAGCCACCACCGGGCCACCCGGGGGGCGAGGAAGGCGACGAGCTCCGAGGGGTCCGGCCGGGGCCCTTCGGCGGGCACCACCACCACGAGCGGCCGCTCGGCCCACCGGTCGTCGGGGACGCCCACGACGGCGGCCTCGAACACCTGGGGGTGGGCCATGACCTCGTTCTCGAGCTCGACCGAGGAGATCCACTCGCCACCGGACTTGATGACGTCCTTGGACCGGTCGGAGATGACCATGAACCCCTTGGCGTCGAGCGTCCCCACGTCGCCGGTGCGGAGCCAGCCGTCGTGGAACCGGTCGGCGGAGGCGTCGCCGTAGTAGGCGCCGGTGATCCACGGGCCGCGCACCTCGAACTCCCCGAGGGCCTCCCCGTCGGCGGGCAGCTCGTCGCCGGCCTCGTCGACGACGCGGACCTCCACCCCGGCCACGACCCGGCCCGCCTTCACCCGCCAGTCCATCTCCTCCTCGGCCGGCGTCCCCTTGGGCGGCTTGGCCACGGCGCACACCGGGCTCGTCTCGGTCATCCCCCAACCCTGCATCATCTCCACGCCGAACCGGTCCCGGTAGGCCTCGATGAGCGACCGGGGCACCGCCGAGCCGCCGGCGGTGAGGAGCCGGACCGAGGACAGGTCGACGGGGTGGGACTGCGAGTACCGGAGGAGGTCGTTCCAGATGGTGGGGACCCCGAGCGACAGCGTGGGGCGCAGCTCGGCGAACATCTTCGCCAGGGGCTCGGCCTGGAGGAACCGCTCGGGCATCACGAGGTCGGTGCCGGCCATGAAGGCGGTGTAGGGCATGCCCCAGGCGTTGGCGTGGAACATCGGCACGATGACGAGCACCCGATCGCCCTCGGCGGCGCCGATGCCGTTGGCGCTCGTGCCGGCCATGGAGTGGAGATAGGTCGACCGGTGCGAGTAGACGACCCCCTTCGGGTCGCCGGTCGTGCCGCTCGTGTAGCACATGGCCGCCGCCGACCGTTCGTCGAGGGCTGGCCACGACATCCCCGGCTCCTCGGCGGCGAGGAGGTCCTCGTAGGCGAGCGTCTCGCCCAGGCCATCGACGGGACCGCCCACCACCACCACGTGCTCGACGGTCTTCAGGTCCCCTCGCACCCGGGCCAAGAGGGGGGCCAGCGAGCTGTCGACGACCACGACCTTGTCCTCGGCGTGGTTCACGACGTAGGCGAGCTGGTCGGGGAAGAGCCGGATGTTGAGGGTGTGGAGCACCGCGCCCATGGAGGGGACGCCCAGGTAGGCCTCGAGGTGCTCCTGGTCGTTCCACATGAAGGTCCCCACGCGGTCGCCCTCTCCCACGCCCAGGCGGGCCAGGGCCTTGGCCAGCTGCTCGGCCCTGGCCGCCACGTCGCCGAAGGTGGCCTGCCGGAAGCCCTCCGGCGTGGCGCTCACGACCAGGCTGTCGCCGTAGACGCGCTGGCCGTGGCGGAGGATGCCACTCACCAGGAGCGGCCCGTCTTGCATGGTGCTTCGCATCGGCCGAAGCCTACCGGCAGCCCTGCGCGGCGACCGGGGCCGGCCGTCGGCGGGCTCCGCCGGGGCGGCGGTAGCCTGCGCCGGGATGGAGATCTCCGATGCCCTCGAGGTCGTGCGCCGCCAGCACCACGCCGTCATGGCCACCACGCGGTCCGACGGGCGGCCGCAGCTGTCCCCGGTGAGCGCCGCGGTCCTCGGCGACAGGGTGGTGGTGAGCTCGCGGGAGACGGCCATGAAGGTGGCGAACCTCCGACGCCGGCCCTTCGCCTCGATCTGCGTCTTCGGCGACTCGTTCTTCGGCGAGCCCTGGGTCCAGGTGGAGGGCCCGGTGGCGGTGGTGTCGCTGCCCGAGGCCATGGAGGGCCTCGTCGACTACTACCGGTCGGTGGCGGGCGAGCATCCCGACTGGGACGACTACCGGGCCGCCATGGCACGCGACCGGCGGGTGATCCTGCAGATGACCGTGGAGCGCGCCGGGCCCGACCGGGCCGGCTGATCCGACCACCGCACCGCCGGTAGGGCCGGCGGGCACAAGGGGAGGCGACGTGGGGCAGGTCCAGACGGTGCGAGGGCCGGTCGACGCCGAGGCGCTCGGCCCGACGCTCATGCACGAGCACGTCTTCATCAGGTCGCTCGAGCTCGAGCGGAACTGGCCCACGGGCTTCGACGCCAGGGCCGCCGTCGAGAACGCCGTCGAGCGGCTCCACGAGCTGGCCGAGGCCGGCATCGGCACCATCGTGGATCTCACCGTCCCCGGCCTCGGCCGCGACGTCGAACTCGTCCAGGAGGTCGCCGCTCGGGTCCCCGTCCACATCGTCGTGGCCACCGGCTACTACACCTACGAGGTCCTCCCCCACTACTTCGACGGCCGGGCGGCCGGGCTCCGCAAGAGCGGGGTGGACGCCCTCGACGAGTTCTTCCTCCACGACGTCGAGGAGGGCATCGCCGGCACCGGTGTGCGGCCCGGGATCTTGAAGTGCTGCACCGACGAGCCCGGGCTCACCCCGGCCGTCGAGCGCATCCTCCGGGCCGTGGCCCGGGTGCACCGGGCCACCGGCCTGCCCATCTCGACCCACACCCACGCCGCCACCAAGCGGGGGCTCGACCAGCAACGGGTCTTCGGCGAGGAGGGCGTCGACCTGTCGCGGGTCGTCATCGGCCACAGCGGGGACAGCACCGACATCGACTACCTGACCACGCTCATGGACGCCGGTTCGGTGCTGGGCATGGACCGCTTCGGGATCGGCCCCACGGCCGAGCGGGTGGCCACGGTGGCCACACTCTGCGCCATGGGCCGGGCCGACCGGATGGTCCTCTCCCACGACGCCAACTGCCACTTCGACTGGTACGAGCCCGAGCTGCTCCAGTCCGTGGCCGCCGACTGGCACTACCTGCACATCAGCAGGGACGTCCTGCCGGCCCTGGCCGACCAGGGCGTCACCGACGACCAGGTCAGGGCCATGATGGTGGACGCCCCCCGCCGGGTCCTCGACCACGGCCCCGGTTACTGAGCCCCGCCGCCCGGCCCCGGGGACGGGCTTTGGGTGATCGTTGGGGTTCAGGACGGCCGCCCGTCTCCCGATGATCGCCATGTGCAGCCTTCGGCACCTCTGATCCTGGACGACCGCGGACGGCGACCGTGACGGTCACCGCCGATCTCGACGTCGGCGCGCCCCGCTGGCACCGCGACCCCGGGGACCCACGGCACATCACCTACTGGAACGGCGCCCGCTGGACCGTCCACATGCGCTGGGACGGCGCCGGCTGGCAGCGCTGCGAGGAGCCCCACGAGCCCCCGCCCGTCCCCACGCCGGCGCTGGCCCACATGGTCATCGGCGATCCCCCCGCCGCTCCCGTCGCCGCGTCGGTGCCTCCCGTCGTCACCGACGAGGTGCCCGCCGCCGAGGTCGTGGCCGAGACCGCTCCCGTCGCCGACGCCGCGCCGGGACGCCGGCGCCACCGGCGGCTCGTCGCCATGCTCGTGGTGCTCGTCGTGGTGGCCGGCGCCGCCGCCGGCTACTACGTCCTCCGGCACCGGTCGGCTTCGAGCCCGTCCGGCACCCTCGCACCCCCCGCCGGGTCGTCGGCCCTGTCGGTCCTCGACCGCAGCCTCGCCGCGGCCCGCACCGACGGCTCCGTCCACCTCGTCACCACCGAGTCGGCGGGGAGCGTGTCGGTGACCGGCACCGAGGACCTGGCACTCCACGTCGGCGAGCAGACCATCGGGGGCAGCGTCGGCAACGCCACCGTGGTGGCCACTCCCGGCGCCGTCTACCTGAAGGCCGACGCCGGGTTCCTCCAGAGCTCCCTCGGCGTCCCGGGCCCGGCCGCCGCCAAGGCCGCCGGCACCTGGGTGGTGTTCCACCCGAGCGACCCCGGGTACTCCCAGATCGCCACCGGGGTGACCCTCGGATCCGCCCTCCTCCAGGCCACGCCGACCGGGGTGCTCCGTCTCGGCGCCCCCGAGGTCCTCGACGGCGTCCGGGTCGTCGGCATCACCGGGGGCCTCCCCCGCGACTCGGTCAGCGGGGCCGTCGGCCAGCAGGTCCTCTACGTCGAGGCGGCGGCGCCCTTCCTGCCCGTCGAGCTCGACATCACCGGCACCCTGCAGGGCCAGCGCGGCACGAGCACGGTGGCGTTCTCCCACTGGGGCGAGCCGGTGACCCCGGCCGTGCCCACCGGCACCACCCCGGCCTCCTCGCTCGGCACCTGAGCCGAGGCCGGCCGACCCCGGTCGCCGCCCTCGGCGGCGCCGCCGGTCAGCGCAGGGCGAGCTGGCCCGGGACGAGCGGCGCCGGGAGCGACGACCGGCCCATGAGGTGGCGGTCCACCCCGGCGGCGCAGGACCGGCCCTCGGCGATGGCCCAGACGACGAGGCTCTGGCCCCGGGTCATGTCCCCGCACACGAAGACGCCGGGCCGGCTGGTCTGCCAGTCGCCGTCGGCGGCCACCGAGCCGCGGGGGTCGAGCTCGAGGGCGAGCTCGGCCACCACCCCGTGGCGCTCGGCGCCGAGGAACCCCATGGCCAGGAGCACCAGCTGGCAGGGCAGCTCGAAGTCGGTGCCCGGCACCGGGACGAAGGCCGGCCGGCCGTCGACGATCTCGCTTCGGATCTGGTGGCCCCGGAGGGCGGCCACCGCCCCGGCGCCGTCGTCGACGAAGGACGTGGCGGTCACGGCGTAGAGCCGCTCCCCGCCCTCCTCGTGGGCCGAGGAGGTGCGGAAGACCACCGGCCAGGTGGGCCAGGGATTGTCCGCCGCCCGGTCGTCGGGCGGCCGGGGAAGGATCTCGAGCTGGGTCACCGACCGGGCGCCCTGGCGGTGGGCCGTGCCCAGGCAGTCGGCCCCGGTGTCGCCCCCACCGATGATGACGACGTCCTTGCCGGCGGCGCTCAACGGGGTGTCGGCCATGGCGCCCTCGCGGACCAGGTTGGCGGGCTTCAGGTACTCCATGGCGAAGTGGACCCCGGCGAGGTGGCGGCCGTCGATGGGGAGGTCCCGGGGCAAGGTGGCGCCCCCGGCGAGGACGAGGGCGTCGAACTCGCCCAAGAGGGCCCGGGCCGGGACCACGGCCACGTCGGGCGCCGAGGCGGCGCCGGGCCCCCGGCGCTCCCCGGGCTCGAGGGCCTCGTCCTCCGCCCCGGCCGGCTCGGCCTTGGGGCCGCCCTCCACCGCCTCGGCCTCGGGGTCGAGGCGGGTGCCGCCAGAGGTGCCGCCAGAGGCGTCGCCCACGGCGGTGGCGCAGCGGAACTCGACCCCTTCGGCGCGCAGCTGGGCCAGCCGGCGGTCGAGCACCGCCTTCTCCATCTTGAACTCCGGGATGCCGTATCGCAGGAGGCCGCCTGGGCGCTCGGCCCGCTCGAAGACGACGACCCGGTGCCCGGCGCGGGCCAGCTGCTGGGCGCAGGCGAGCCCGGCCGGCCCCGAACCCACCACGGCCACCGACTTGCCGGTGCGCGACGGCGGCACCTGGGGGCTCACCAGTCCCTCGCCCCAGGCCCGCTCGGCGATCTCGTACTCGATCCGCTCGATGGTCACGGGCTCGGCGTTGATGCCGAGGACACATGCCCCCTCACAGGGCGCCGGGCAGAGCCGGCCGGTGAACTCGGGGAAGTTGTTGGTGGCGTGCAGCCGCTCGGCGGCGTCGTCCCAGTCGCCCCGGTAGACGAGGTCGTTCCACTCCGGGATGAGGTTGCCGAGGGGGCAGCCCTCGTGGCAGAAGGGGATGCCGCAGTCCATGCACCGCGCCCCCTGGGCGCGGGCCTCCTCCTCGGGGAACGCCTCGTAGACCTCCCGCCAGTCCCGAAGCCGGATGGCGACGGGGCGGCGCGGCGGGAGACGCCTGGGGTACTCCAGGAACCCGGTGACCTTGCCCATGGCCGCCTACCCGTGGGAGGCGGCCATGACCGCCTCGTCGACCGAGGTGCCGGCGTCGACGGCGCGGCGGGTGGCCTCGAGTACCCGCCGGTAGTCGCGGGGCATCACCTTCACGAAGTCCCCCACCGCCGTGCCCCAGGACCCGAGCAGCCCGGCCGCCACCGCCGAGCCGGTCTCGGCGCCGTGGCGCTCGACGACGTCGAGCAGCCAGTGCCGGTCCTCCTCGTCGAGGGGCTCGAGGTCCACCATCTCGGGGTTGACGAGCGGGCCGAAGCGCCGGTGGGGATCGTGGACGAAGGCCACCCCACCCGACATCCCGGCCCCGAAGTTCCGGCCGGTGGGACCGAGGACGACGACCCGGCCACCGGTCATGTACTCGCATCCGTGGTCGCCCACCCCCTCCACCACGGCGGTGGCCCCCGAGTTGCGGACGCAGAACCGCTCGCCGACCTGGCCCCGGAGGAAGGCCTCGCCGGAGGTGGCGCCGTAGAGGATCACGTTGCCGGCGATGATCTGGTCCTCGGCGGCGAAGGGCGCCGACTCGGGGGGCCGGAGGACCACCCGGCCGCCGGAGAGGCCCTTCGCCAGGTAGTCGTTGGCATCCCCGTAGAGCCGCATGGTGACGCCGGCGGGGACGAAGGCGGCGAAGCTCTGGCCCGCCGAGCCCCGGAAGGTGAGGTCGATCGTCCCCTCGGGAAGCCCGGCGGCGCCCCGGCGACGGGTGATCTCGTAGCCGAGCAGGGTCCCCACGGTCCGGTCCCCGTTCACGATGGGCAGCTCCATCGACACCGGCCGGCCCTCGTCGACGGCGGCCAGGCAGGCGTCGAGGAACCGGTGGTCGAGGGCCTTCTCGAGACCGTGGTCCTGGGCCCGGCAGCAGTGGCTCTCGGTGGGCGGCCCCGCCTCGGGGACGGCCAGGACGGGCGCGAGGTCGAGGCCGGCCGCCTTGGCGTGGTCGAGGGCGGCCACGGTGTCGAGCAGGTCCACCCTGCCCACCGCCTCCTCGATCGACCGCAGGCCGAGGGCGGCCAGGTACTCCCGGACCTCCTCGGCGACGAACTCGAAGAAGTGCTCGACGAATTCCGGCTTGCCGGTGAAGCGCTTGCGGAGCTCGGGGTTCTGCGTGGCGATGCCCACCGGACAGGTGTCGAGGTGGCAGACCCGCATCATCACGCAGCCCGAGACCACGAGGGGGGCGGTGGCGAAGCCGAACTCCTCCCCGCCGAGGAGGGCGGCCACGACGACGTCCCGGCCGGTCTTGAGCTGGCCGTCGACCTGGACGACGATCCGGTCCCGGAGCCCGTTTCGGACCAGGGTCTGCTGGGTCTCGGCCAGGCCCAGCTCCCAGGGGATCCCGGCGTGCTTGATCGAGGTGAGGGGGCTGGCGCCGGTCCCCCCGTCGTGGCCGGAGATGAGCACCACGTCGGACTTGGCCTTGGCCACCCCGGCCGCCACCGTGCCCACGCCCACCTCGGCCACGAGCTTCACGTGCACGCGGGCCCGGGGGTTGGCCGACTTGAGGTCGTGGATCAGCTGGGCGATGTCCTCGATGGAGTAGATGTCGTGGTGCGGCGGCGGCGAGATGAGCCCCACCCCCGGGGTCGAGAACCGCGTCTTGGCGATCCAGGGGTAGACCTTGTTGCCGGGCAGCTGGCCGCCCTCGCCGGGCTTGGCCCCCTGGGCGATCTTGATCTGGAGGTCGTCGGCGTTCACGAGGTACTCGCTCGTGACCCCGAAGCGCCCCGAGGCCACCTGCTTGATGGCGCTGCGCCGGAGGTCGCCGTTGGCGTCGGGGACGTAGCGCTCGGCGTCCTCCCCGCCCTCCCCGGTGTTGGACTTGCCCCCGAGGCGGTTCATGGCCACCGCCAGGGTCTCGTGGGCCTCGGCCGAGATCGACCCGTAGGACATGGCGCCGGTGGCGAACCGCTTCACGATGGCGCTGACGGGCTCGACCTCGTCCACCGGCACCGCCGGCAGGACGCCGGTGCGGAGCTCGAAGAGGCCCCGGAGGGTGGCGCCCTGGCGCGACAGGTCGTCGACGAGCGCCGTGTACTGCTTGAAGACGTCGTAGCGCTTGGCCCTCGTGGCGTGCTGGAGCTTGAAGACGGTCCTGGGGTTGAAGAGGTGGATCTCCCCCTCCCGGCGCCACTGGTACTCCCCGCCCACCTCGAGCTCCCGATGGGCCCGGGCCGTGGGCCGCGCCTCGTGGGCGGTGCGGTGGCGGGCCACCACCTCGGCGGCGAGGGTGTCGAGGCCGGCGCCCCCGATGCGGCTCACGGTGCCGGTGAAGTACTCGTCCACCAGTCCCTGGTCGAGGCCGAGGGCCTCGAAGATCTGCGCACCCGTGTAGGAGGCGACGGTCGAGACGCCCATCTTGGACATGATCTTGATCACGCCCTTGGTGAGGGCCTTGATGTAGTTCTTCCGCGCCTGGCGGGGCGTCACGCCGGTGAGCAGGCCGTTCGTGATCATGTCGTCGATGGTGTCGAAGGCGAGATAGGGGTTCACGGCCGAGGCGCCGAAGCCGACGAGGAGGGCCACGTGGTGGACCTCCCGGGCGTCGCCGGTCTCCACCACGAGCCCGACCCTCGTCCGGGTCTTCTCCCGCACCAGGTGCTCGTGGACGGCGGCGGTGAGCAACAGCGACGGGATGGGGGCCATGAGGGCGTTCGAGTTGCGGTCCGAGAGGACGATCACGTTCGAGCCGAGGGCGATGGCCGTGGACACCCGGGACCGGACGTCCTCGATGGCGGCCGCCAGGGCCTCGCCTCCGCCGTCGGCCGGGAAGAGGCCGTCGATGGCGAAGCCCTTGAACCCGGGCGTCTCGCCGTCCTCGTTCACGTAGAGGAGCTTGGCCAGGTCCCCGTTGTCGAGCACCGGCGAGGGAAGGACGATCTGCCGGCAGGACTCGGCGGTGGGCTCGAGGAGGTTCTGCTCGGGGCCGACCTTGGAGAGGCTGGAGGTGACGAGCTCCTCCCGGATGGCGTCGAGGGGAGGGTTGGTCACCTGGGCGAAGAGCTGGCTGAAGTAGTCGAAGAGCAGCCTCGGCTTCTCCGACAGCGCCGCCAGGGCGGCGTCGTGTCCCATGGACCCGATCGGCTCGGCGCCGTTGCGGGCCGTGGGGGCGAGGATGACCCGGAGCTCCTC
>JAGWNV010000351.1 GCA_028872975.1 Acidobacteriota bacterium | reverse complement strand
GAGGAGGCCTTCCCCGCCGCGGCGGTCATCCCCCTCGTGCAGAACTACCGCTCCACGAAGACGATCCTCGACGCCGCCAACGCCGTGATCGCCAACAACGTCACCCGCATCCCGAAGGAGCTGTTCACCGAGGGCGAGACGGGACAGCGCATCCGGCGGTTCCGGGCCGAGGACGAGTACGAGGAGGCCGCCTGGGTGGCCTCGGAGATGCAGCGCCTGCACGACACCGAGCCGCTCAACTACGGCGACATGGCGGTGTTCTTCCGGACCAACGCCCAGAGCAGGGCCCTCGAGGACGCCCTCATGCGCGCCGAGATCCCCTACAAGGTGGTGGGGGGCACCCGCTTCTACGAGCGCCGGGAGGTGAAGGACGTCCTCGCCTACCTCCAGGTGCTGGCCAACCCCGCCGACGAGGTGGCGGCCCGGCGCATCGTGAACGTCCCCCGGCGGGGGGTGGGGGACACCTCGGTCGAGCGCCTGGCCGCCTGGGCCCGGGCCAACGACATGTCCTTCGCCGCCGCCCTCGGCTTCTGCGACGAGGCCGGCGTGTCGGGCAAGGCCGCCAAGGGGATCGCCGGGCTCCGGGGCCTGCTCGAGGACCTGCGGCGGATGCTCGAGGCCGGCGCCGGTCCCGGCGACCTCGTCGCCGAAGTGGCCGAGCGCAGCGGGTACCTGGAGCTGCTCGAGGCCGAGGACACCGTCGAGTCGCGGGGCCGAGTGGAGAACGTGGCCGAGCTGGCCGGCGGGGCGGCGCGCTTCGAGAGCCTCGACGAGTTCCTGGAGTCGGTGGCCCTCGTCGCCGACTCCGACGACATCGAGGCCCGCTCGGGCCGGGTCTCGCTCATGACGCTGCACACCGCCAAGGGCCTCGAGTTCCCGGCCGTGTTCCTCGCCGGCATGGAGGACGGCGTGTTCCCCCATCTGCGTGCCCTCGACGACCCCCTCCAGCTCGAGGAGGAGCGCCGGCTCGCCTACGTGGGGATCACCCGGGCCCGTCTGCACCTCTACGTCACCCACGCCTGGAGCCGCACCACGTGGGGTACGTCGAGCCATGCCATCCCCAGCCGGTTCCTCTCCGAGCTGCCCGAGGAGCTGGTGGAGGACGTGGGCCCGTCGTGGCGGTCGAGGCCCGACCCGTTGCGGGAGATCCCGGCCTGGAGCCGTCGCCGGGGGGGCCGCCGGCG
>JAGWNV010000148.1 GCA_028872975.1 Acidobacteriota bacterium | reverse complement strand
GACGAGATCTTGCACAGGTAGAACTGCACGTTGTCACCGGCCGCCAGCGGCTGGCCGCCGGTGGAGAAGATGTTGGCGGTGTCGGTGGCCGACCCGGTCGGGCTGAGGGTCACGCTTCCCGAGGTCTGGGTCACGGTCGACGTCGAGGCCGGGCTGACGTTGAAGCACTCGGCGGCCACGCCCGAACCGGTCGTGTTCTCCGAGGACCCGGTGTAGTTGGCGTCTGTCGGGGCGCTGAAGACGGCCGAGAAGCAGTAGCTGCCGGCTGTCGTGGGCGACACCGAGGGCGACGTGGCGTGCACGGCGCTGGTGGTGCCGGAGGCCGAGGGCGTCCCGCTCACCGCTACCGGCGAGCCGTCGGCGTTGCCGGCAGTCGCCGCGCAGGAGCCGGTCTGGCCGGTCGAGGAGGAGATCTTGCACAGGTAGAACTGCACGTTGTCACCGGCGGCCAATGCGACGCCGCCGCTCGAGAAGACGTTGGCGGTGTCGGTGACCGAGCCGCCCGACCCCACCACGATGCCGCTCCCGGCCGCCGTGGTCACGGTCGTGGAGGCCGGGGTCACGGTGAAGCACTCGTCCTGCGGGTTCGTCTCGAGCGGGACCGACTCGTACTTGCTGCCTGTCGAGGGTGCGTTGTAGGCGGCGTAGAAGCAGTAGGTGCCGGCAGCGGTCGGGCTCTGCTTGTTGGCAGTCGGCAAGGGCACGGTGCTCACGTCGGTGCTGTTGTTCTGCATCGCCGAGGTGATGGTGACCGAGGCGACGCTGGTGCCACCGGAGGTGCAGGGCGTCCCCGGGCTCGACTCCTGGCAGAGCGAGAAGTCGACGGAGCCGCCGGGAGCGCCGGCGCTCGCGGTGCCGGTCACCGTGGCGGTGTCGCCCCAGCTCGTACCACTGCCGAGGGAGGCCGAGCTCGGGCTCGAGACCTGGGTCGTGAAGCCCGGCGTCTGGCAGGTATCGACGTTCAGCGGTCCGGCGAACTCGGTCACGTTGGCGTTGAAGCTCTGCGATTCCCGGGTGTGGGGCAGGAACGTCGAGAAGCAGCCATTCGTGAGGTTGAGGGTCGAGAGGTCGATGGCGCCCTCGACGAAGTCGTTGGGGGCGATGCTCTGCGAGGCGACGCCCGAGCTGCTCCGACACACCCAGCCACCACAGGGGATCGTCCCGGTGTTGACGGCGCCGGTGGCGGCCGGAGTGGTCACCTGGTTGTAGGTGCCCGTGGTGTCGCAGAGGGTGCCCTGGGCGGGCGAACCGGGGCACTGCCACTCGTAGGTCACGACGACCGGGTGGGAACCACCACCGGTGAAGTCCGCTTCCACCAGCAGGTCGCCCTGCGAGCGCTGGCCGGACAGGTTGCCGCTGCAGGTGTTGGTGACGGTCAGCGGGTGCTGGAGGAATTCGAAGTCGACGTGGGAGTCGCCGTTCGAGGCGGCCCGCTCGGCGCCGAAGTAGAGCTCGAGCTCACCTGCGCTGTTGGTCCGGGCGACGGCATAGACGTCGCTCAGGGAGTCCTTGGTGTTGGCGCCGGTGGCGCCGAATCCGTGGGGCGTCGACAGCGGGTCGTCGTTGTGGAAGGCCGAGTTGAAGGACAACGCGGCGGTGCCGCACGCCCAGGTCTCGCTCCCGAGGGCCACCGGAACGAAGATCTGCGACCCCGGGAGGATGTCGCCGTTCGCGGTGCCGGTGGCCGCAACGGCAGCGGTCGTCGGCGCCGGCGCTGCAGGCAGGGTGCCGGCGGTGTAACCGACGCCGCCGCAGTCGAAGAGTCCGTTGGTGCCCGTTGCCGACACGCCCCCGTTGGTGCAGGTGCTGTACAGGGTTCCGGAGTTCCCCCATCCGAACGTCCCGCCGTTGGCTGCGACGTACCGGATGTTGCCGTCCATGGCCATCCAGCCCGAGAGCGTGGCCGACGACGGGGTGGCGGTGACGATGTTGAACCCGAGGCTCATACCGGATGTGAGCAACAGGGCACTGCCGAGCGCGGTGGGAGTCCACAGGCGCGCGCGAAGAAGGTGACGGCGCGGCGCGCCGCTCTGTGCCGCTCGGGATCGTGCCAGCCGACGCGACCCTGTGAAGGACCGAATCAGACCCGATGCGTGAATCCGGATACCTCGCCTCACGGACTGCCCCTCCTGCCCCGGTCGGGGTCCCCTGCGCCTGCTGGGGAAGAGCCCTCCACCCCGACCTGTCGGTTCGATGCGTGCCGGAGGTCGATCGGGACGCCCGCCTTCGCGCCCTCCCGACTCCCTCCGGCCACAAAGCGTGGTCCACGAGGATCAAACTGCCGACAAGCCTTTATCAACTCCCCGTCAACTGGAAGCCCATCTCGTAGGCTGGAAGGGTGGTCGGTGCAAGGAGCCGCGATGCCGGCGACCAGGGAGAACGCCCCGGTGGCGCTTAGACCGAGCAGCCGTCGGCGCAAGGCCGAGCAGCGTCGTCGGGCCCACCTGGACCGCGCGCTCCGGGTGTTGACGGATCCCGCCTTGAGCACCCTCCCCGGCGACCAGCTGCCCGCCGAACTCCTCACCCGCCTCCGGGCCGCCGTGGGGGGGGAGGTGGCGGCGGTGCTCCTCGCCTCGTCGGACGGACGGTCGCTGCGCGTGACGGCCGTCGACGGGGACCGGGTGCTCCTGCCCGGCGGGAAGCTCGTGGCCATGGGAGAGGGGCCCATCGGCATCCCCGTCCAGCGGGGACGGACGGCCGTCTACCGCGACACCGCCGAGCTCGCCGGCGGGGATCCCGATCAGCTGCGGTCACTGGCCGTCGCCGCCGTGCCGGTGGGTGAAGCCACCGGCGGGGGTGTGGTGGTGGGCAGCCGTGCCGCCGGCGCCTTCGAGGAAGACATCGGGCCCCTCCTCGAGGTGGTGGCCGACCGCTGCGGCCGGTCGGTACACGAAACCCGGCTCGGCGAGGCCGAGCGCCGCAACCGGCTCGCCTACGAGCACGCCCGGCTCCACCTCGGGCTCCTGGCCCGCGCCGGGCTCGTGCTGTCGAAGGCGATGGAGTCCTACGACGAGCCCCTCGTCTCGCTGGGAGAGGTCCTCGTCCCCGCCTTCGCCGACTGGTTCTGCGTCGACCTCATCGACGAGGTGGGCCAGCTCCGGCGCGTCGTGTCCTCCTCGCGAGACGAGCGGGGCATGCCGGTGGCATGGACGTCGGGCATCCACCGTCATCCCGAGGGCGACGAGATCGTGCGAGCCGCCATGGCGAGCGGCCGGTCACGGTCGGTCATGCCCTACCGGGAGGGGCCGATGCACGGTGGGGAGCCGGCCCGGCCCGGCGAGGAGCCGGTGGAGAGCGACCCGGAGGCCGGCGTGGAGTCCATGCTGGTCGTGCCCATCCGGGTGCGGGGGCTCTCCTTCGGGGCGCTCAGCCTCGTGACGGAGAAGGGCCGCCGGGGCTACCGGCGCTCGGACCTCGAGACGGCCGAGGACCTGGCCGACCGGATCGGGGTGACCGTCGAACGGGTCCTGTCCTGGCGCGAGAGCAGGGCGGCGGAGGCGGCGGCCCGGCTGCACGCCACCCGCCTCCAGGCCCTCATGGAGGCCTCGCTCGTCATCAACTCGCCATTGGCCGAGCCCGAGGTCATGGACGTCCTCGTCGACCACGCCCGCCGGGTCGTCCTGGCCGAGGAGATCCTCGTCTGCTCGGTTGGCGAAGCCGCCGAGACCTCCCCCGAGCAGGACGTCGGGGTGGAGCGCCAGTGGTCGAGGGCCGGCCGGGAGACCGCCGCCCCCGGAGCCACCATCGCCTTCGCGGCGCGCGCCGCCGCCCGGCTCGGCCACCTCACCCGGGCCGGCGCCCCCCCCGGCGGCACCGCCGCCGGGACGTCGCTCGAGACTCCCTGGATCGCCGTCCCCATGGCCGAGGGCCGCCGCCCCGACCAGCGGGTGCTCGTCGTCGTGGGGGTCCCGGGACAGCCCTTCACCGAGGACGACGAGTCGGTGACGGCCCTCCTGGCGCAGATGGCGTCGGTGGCCCTCCAGAACGCCCATCTCTACGACGTGGTCCGCGGCAGCGAGCACCGGCTCCGGGCCATCGTCGACTCCTCGCCGCTCGCCATCGCCGAGGTGGACCTCGAGGGGGCGGCCCGGTGGTGGAACCGGGCTGCCACCGAGCTCTTCGGCTGGCGGCACCAGGACCCCGCCGAGAAGCGGCTCCCCGTCCGCGAACGGGCCGCCGGGCTACTCGTGGGGCTGTGGGACCGCAGCCGGCGGGGCGAGGCCACCGTCGGCACCGAGCTCGGCGCCACCTCGCCCGACGGGGGACAGCTGGAGCTGTCGGTGTCGACGGCCCCGCTCCGGGCCCCGGACGGGGCGGTGGGGAGCGTGCTCGTGGTGGCCGAGGACGTCACCGAGCGCCGGCGGATGCTCGACCGGTTCCACCAGGCCGAGCGGCTCACCGCCATGGCCCGCATGGCCGGAGGGCTGGCGCACGACTTCAACAACCTCCTCACCATCATCCTGGGCTGCAGCGAGGTCCTCACCCGCCAGATGGACGCCGAGAGCCCGATGACCCAGGAGGTGGCCGCCATCCAGCGGGCCGGCCAGCGGGCCGCGGCGCTCACCGGGCAGCTGCTCACCATCGGCCGCCGCCAGGGCGGCCAGCGCAGCGTGGTGGACCTCGACGAGATCCTCTGCGCCATGGAGCCAATGCTCGTCGGCCTCCTCGGGGAGGACGTGGAGCTCGACATCAGCCCCGGGACGGGTGGGGCCTGCGTCCTCGTCGACCCGGGCGAGCTGGAGCGGGTCGTGATCAACCTGGCTATCAACGCCCGCGACGCCATGGCCGAAGGCGGCCGGCTCGGGCTCCGGTCGCGGACCGTCTCGGCGTCGGGCCGGGAGACGGGCGGGTTGGTGGCGCTGTCGGTGTCGGACACCGGGGTGGGGATGGACGTGGAGACCCAGGAGCACTGCTTCGAGCCCTTCTTCACCACCAAGGGTCTGGCCCGGGGGACGGGCCTGGGACTCGCCGTGGTCCACGCCATGGTCAGCCAGGCCGGGGGCCAAGTGCTGGTGGACAGCGTCCCGGGGCGGGGGACCACCTTCACCCTGTGGTTCCCGGTGGCCGAGCGGGAGCCGGGCCGGCCGGCGCCGGCGACGGAGGCCGACGACGGGGAGCGCCGGGTGCTGCTCTTCGTGGAGGACGAGCCCGAGCTGCGCCAGCTATCGGTGAGGGAGCTCGAGCGCCAGGGCTTCGCCGTGGTACCGGCGTCGTCCGGGGTGGAGGCGCTGCGAGCCCTCGACGCCCGCCAGGGCCTGGTCGACCTCGTCGTGACCGACGTCCTCATGCCCGGCATGAGCGGCCTCGAGCTGCGCCGGGTGATCCGGGACGTCTACCCCGCCATGCCCGTGCTCCTCATCTCCGGCAACCTCGACGACAGCGTCGACGACGAGACCACCGCCGAGGAACCCACCCCCGACCTGCTGGCCAAGCCGTTCACCCCGGACCAGCTGGCGGCCAGGGTCAGACAACTCCTGGGCCAGCGCCAGCGGGACGAGACCGGGGCCTGACCGGGCCCGGGCTCAGGGCTCGAAGCGGTAGCCGACGCCCCGGACGGTCCGGACCCAGGCGGGCTCGCCCTCGGCCTCGAGCTTCCGCCGGATCCGCCTGATGTGCTCGGTCACGGTGCCGGCGTCCTGCCAGGCCGTCGACGACCGCCACACCTGCTCGAGGAGCTGGTCGCGGGTGAAGACCTGGCGGGGGGAGGCGGCGAGGTAGGCGAGGAGGTCGAACTCCTTGGCCGTCATCTCGACGAGGTTGCCGCCCACCCGGACCTCCCTGGCCTCGAGATCGATGGTGAGCCGCCCGAACTCCTGTACCCGGCTGGCGGCCCCGGTGCGGGGCTTGGAGCGGCGGAGCACCGAGCCGATGCGGGCCAGGAGCTCGGCGCTCGAGAAGGGCTTGGCCACGTAGTCGTCGGCACCCAGGCGGAGCCCGAGGACCCGGTCGGACTCCTCGTTGCGGCCGGTGAGGAGGATGACGGGCGCCTCGCTGGAGCGGCGGATGGCGGTGAGGAGGTCGAGGCCGTCCTCGTGGTCGAGCATCACGTCGAGGAGGATGAGGTCGGGCTGGCGGCTGGCCAGGGAGTTCAAGAGCTCCTTGCCGGTGGCCGCCTCCGCCACGGAATAGCCCTCGGAGGCGAGGAGCCGGCCGAGCATGGCCCGGATCTCCTCGTCGTCGTCGACGACGAGAACGGTGCCCTTTCGACTTGGCCAGGCCTCCGGACTCCTCACGGCCGCAATTGTGGCCCGGATACCCGCTGGCATTCGTGATGCCGGCGGCTTCTTGACCGCTGGCCCCCGAACTGCACAGGCTATGGCGGCGGGAACATCGAGCTGCCGGAGCTGGACAGCCCGTGCGACACGCTCCCCCCGATGAACTGCATGGCGACGAACGCGATCAGGGTGATGAACGCCAGCAGCATGGCGTACTCGACGACGGCGGCTCCCGCCTCATGATCGCCAGAGCCTGCGCCAGGTACGCGCAGCAGCCAGCCCACCAAACTCGTCTCTCGAAGTCCCCGCCTTGATGTCTGCATTCATCCGTCCTCTTGAGATGATCGACCGGGTCGGCTGACCCT
>JAGWNV010000147.1 GCA_028872975.1 Acidobacteriota bacterium | reverse complement strand
GCGGCGTGGCCCCAGGCCGGGTCCATGTAGCGCTGCCAGAGGTCGGGGGGTTCCATGACGTGCATGTCGCTGTCCGCCACCAGCCAGTCGCCCACGGCCATCTGCGTCCTCCCCGTCGGGGGCGAGGCTACAACGCGGCCCCCCACTAGGCTCCCGGCCCATCGTGGCCGGCCTTCTCGACGGTGTGCGCGTGCTCGACCTGGGCATCTGGCGGCCGGTGCCGTATGCCACCCAGTTGCTGGCCGAGATGGGCGCCGACGTGCTCAAGGTGGAGCCGGCCGGCGGCGATCCCATGCGGGTCTTCCCGCAGCTCTTCGCCGTCCTGAACGCCAACAAGCGCAGCGTGGTCGTCGACCTGAAGGCCCCCGGCGGTGCCGATCGCGTCCTCGCCCTGGCCGCCGGCGCCGATGCCGTGATGGAGGGCTTCCGTCCCGGTGTGGCCGACCGGCTCGGGGTGGGCTACAAGGCGGTGCGGGCGGTGCAGCCGTCGGTCGTCTACTGCTCGGTCTCCGGCTACGGGGCCACCGGGCCCATGGCCCAGGTGCCGGGGCACGACATCAACTACCAGGCCCTCTCCGGCGTCCTCTCTCCCCGGGGCACCAAGCCCATGGCGGCCTCCATCCCCGTCGGGGACCTCGGCGCGGGGATGACCGCGGCGATGTCGGTGGTGGCGGCCGTCCTGCGGGCCCGGGGCACCGGCGAGGGCGAGCACATCGACATCGGCATCGCCGACGTGCTCGCCACCTGGACGGGCGCCGTGGGGGCCATCGTGCCGCGCCGCTCCCCCCGGGCCATGAACGGCATGCCCGGCTACGGCGTCTACCGGACGGCCGACGGGACGCTCCTGTCGCTCGGCGTGCTCATGGAGGACCACTTCTGGGCGGCGCTGTGCCGGGCCCTCGGGCTCGAGGGCATGGAGTCGGTGGGGGTGGTGGAGCGCGTGCAGCGCAAGGAGGAGCTCGACGCCCTCGTGGCCGGGGCGCTGGCGGCCATGCCCGCCGAGGAAGCCCTGGCCCTCCTCGAGGCCCACGACCTGCCGGTGGCACCCATCCTGAGCCGCAGCGAGATGCTCGAGCACGAGCACTTCCGGGCCCGTGGCACGGTCATCACCGAGGCCCCGGGATCGGACGTGGCGCTCCCCGCCCTGGGGCATCCCGCCCGCTACGCCGTGCACCCCGCCCGGGAGCTCGGCCCCGTGCCGGAGGTGGACGAGGCCGCCGAGGGGTCCTGGCTGGCGCGCTGAGACCGCTCAGAGCTCCCAGAGCCGGGCCCGCCCGCTCGCCTGGAGCCCGGCGTGCAGGCCCGACTCGTCGTCGGCGGTGAAGGGGCGGAAGGCGGCCTCGCCTCGGGGCCGGACGTAGAGACGGTCGCCGCCCACGAGCTCGGCCCGGAGCTTCTGGCGCACGAGCTCGCGCACGAGGACCTTGTTCGTGGGCGTGACGGGCAGCCGGGCCGCCACCCGGACGTAGCGGGGCCGCCACCGGGGGGAGAGCCCCGGCGCGGCGTCGAGCCAGGCGGCGAAGGCGGCCCCGTCGAACCGGGCCCCGTCGCCCAGGACGAGGGCCACCATCACCTGGTCCCCCGACTCGGCGTCGGGCACGCCGTAGACGGCGCAGAGCACCACGTCGGGGTGGCGGGCCACGACCGCCTCGACGGGGGCGGCGGGGAAGTTCTCGCCGTCCACCCGGAGCCAGTCGGTGCTGCGCCCGGCGAAGTACACCCAGCCGTCCTCGTCGGCGTAGGCGAGGTCGCCGCTCCAGTACCAGCCGTGGCGCATCGACCGGGACGTGGCCTCGTCGTTGCGGTAGTAGCCCTCGAAGGGGCCCCCGCCCAGGGTGTTCACGAGCTCGCCCACGCACTCCTCGGGGTTGCAGAGCCCGCCGTCGGCGTCGAGGCGCGCCGGCGGGAGGACCCGGCCGTCGGGGCCCACCACGGCCACGCCCTGGCGAAGCCGGCCGAGGGACCCGGGAGGCCGGGCCCCGGCCCGGTCGAGGGCGATGGCCCCCTCGGTGGACCCGTAGACGTCGACGATGCGGATCCCGAAGCGCCGGGCGGCGGCGTCCACCACATGCGGGGTGCCCTCGTTGCCGAAGGCGACGCGCAGGGGGTTCTCGGCGTCGTCGGGTCGCTCGGGGGTGGCGAGGAGATGGGCGAGGACCTTGCCCGTGTAGTTGCACCACGTGGAGCCGTACCGGCGGACGTCGTCGAGGAACCGCGAGGCGCTGAAACGCCGGGCGAGCGCCAGTGACGCCCCCGCCACCAGGGCGGGCATGAGCCCGGCCATGAGGGAGTTGGCGTGGAACAGCGGCATGGCGGCGTAGCCGACGTCCTCGGCGCCGATCTCGAGCATCGTCGCCATGCGCCGCCCGGTGACGAGGAGGCGCCGCTGGGAGCAGACCACCGCCTTCGGCGCCGCCGAGGTCCCCGACGTGAAGAGAAGCGCCCAGGCGCCGTCCACGTCCGGTGCCCGGGGCGCCGACCCGGCGCCGGCGGTGTCCCCGGCGGAGGCCAGGGCCTCTTCGAGGGAGGCGCCGAGGGAGGGGGCGGGGTCACCCTCCTCGGCGAAGCGGGTGGACACGAGCACGCCGCCGGGCAGGGCGACCCCGGGCCCCCCCGGCCCGAGCAGGGCCTCGTGGCGGGGCTCGGTGAGGAGCAGCTGCACGTCGGCGTGGGCGATGTCGGCGGCGAGGTGCCCGTCGCGCCGGGTGGTGTTGAGGCCCACGACCGCGGCGCCGCACAGAGCGGCGCCGCACAGGGCGAAGACGTAGTCCGGCACGTTGTCGAGGAGCACCCCGACGTGGCGGGGGCGGGCCGGGTCGAGGCGCGCCGCGAACAGCCGGGCGAAGCGGGCCGACTCCTCGAGGAGCTCCCCGTGGCTCCAGACGTGGTCTCCGAAGCGCAGGGCGGGGCGCCCGCCGTGCTCGGCGGCGTTGCGAACGAGGAGGGCGGCGGCGTCCGGGGCCGGGAGGGGGACGTCCTCGAGGGGCGGGGCGAAGGGCGCGCCCGGAGCGGGAGGAGCGCTCAGAGCCGCTCCAGCACGGTGCCGGTGGCCAGTCCCCCGCCGCAGCACATCGACACGAGGGCGAAGGTGCCGTCGCGCCGTTCGAGCTCGTGCAGGGCCGTGGTGAGGAGCCGGCTGCCGGTGGCCCCCACCGGGTGGCCGAGGGCGATGGCGCCGCCGTTCACGTTCACCTTGTCCCCGTCGACGCCGTGCGCCTGCTGCCAGGAACAGACGACCGAGGCGAAGGCCTCGTTGACCTCGAAGAGGTCGATGTCGGCGACGGAGAGGCCGGCCTTGGCCAGCACCTTGGTGGTGGCGGCGATGGGGCCGTCGAGCTGGTAGTAGGGATCGGACCCCACGAGCACCTGGGCCCGCACCCTGGCCCGGGGACGCAGCCCGGCGGCCCTGGCCCGGTCGGCCGACATCCACAGGAGGCCGGCGGCACCGTCGGAGATCTGCGACGAGGACCCGGCGGTGTGGACGCCGCCCTCGATCACGGGCCGGAGGGCGGCCAGTCCCTCGGGCGTGGTGTCGCGCAGCCCCTCGTCGCGTTGGACGACCCGCACCTCGCCGGTGGGCCCGCCGGGCCCGACGACGGGCGCCTCGACCGGTACCACCTCCCGGTCGAACCGGCCTTCGGCCCAGGCCCGGGCCGCCTTCTGCTGCGAGGCCAGGCCGAAGGCGTCGGTGTCGGCACGGCCGATGCCGTGGCGCTCGGCGATGCGCTCGGCCGAGGTGAACTGGTCGGGGATCTCGACCGGGAACCCGGAGAAGAAGGGGCGGCCGGGCGCGCCCTTGATGTTGTCGCCCAGGCCGACCCGGCTCATCGCCTCGACGCCGCAGCCGATGGCCACGTCCACCACCCCGCTCGCCACCAGGCCGGCCACGATGTGGTTGGCCTGCTGGGAGGAACCGCACTGGCAGTCGACGGTGGTGGCGGCCACCTCGTAGGGCAGGCCCTGTCCCAGCCACGCCGTGCGGGCGATGTTGAAGGCCTGCTCGCCGGCCTGGGTCACGCAGCCGGCGAAGACCTGCTCGACCTCGGCGGGGTCGATGCCGCTGCGCTTCACCAGCTCGACCTGGACGGCGCCGAGCAACTGGACGGGATGGAGCCCCGACAGGGCCCCGTTGCGCTTGCCGATGGGGGTCCGCACCGCCTCGACGATCACCGGCTCGGCCATCTGCGCTCCCTTCGGCTGCCCCTCCGGGCGACGGGAAGTATACGGTGAGCGTCGCCGATGGACCTCGAGAGCGCACTCGTGACCGGGGCCGGTGTCCTCCCCCGAGCCCGCTACACGAGCCCGGACTTCGCCGCCCTGGAATTCGAGCGGCTGTGGGGTCGCGTGTGGCAGGTCGCCTGCCGGGAGGAGGAGGTCGCCGACGTCGGCGACTATTGCGAGTACACCATCGGCGACGAGTCGGTCCTCGTGGTCCGCTCGTCATCGGAGCAGCTCTCGGCGTTCCACAACACCTGCCTGCACCGGGGCACGCGGCTCGCCGAGGGCGCCGGACACCTCGAGGAGGGCAGCATCCGGTGCCGGTTCCACGCCTGGCGCTACGACCTCGGGGGCGCCCTCGTGGAGGTCGTCGACGCCGAGGAATTCGACCCCATACCCGAGGGGACCCGTCTCGGCGCCGTCCGGGTCGGGCGCTGGGGCGGCTTCGTGTGGATCTGCCTCGACGCCGGCGCACCGGCGCTCCTCGACTACCTGGCCCCGCTGCCGGAGCTGCTCGCCCCCTACCGGCTCGAGCGGATGCGACTCCGGGCCCACCTCTCCACCGTCCTGCCGGCCAATTGGAAGGTGGTGGTGGACGCCTTCAACGAGGGCTACCACGTCCAGGGCACCCATCCGCAACTGCTGGCCTCGACCGACGACGTGCATCTCGCCTACGAGCAGCTCGGCCTCCACGCCCACTACGGCCGGCTCCCCGAGGCGCGGCGCACCCTCACGCCGAGCCCGCGGCTGGGCCTCGGCCCCGGTGACTACGACGAGGGCGAGATCCTCGAGTCCTTCGTCACCGGGCTGGGCGGGGTGTTCCTGGAGGAGGAGCGGGCCGTGGTGGCCGAGATCCGGTCCACCCCGGCCGCCGGTGAGCCGATGCTCGCCCGCTACCAGCGACGGCGCCGGGAGCTCCTCGAGCGACGGGGCGTGCCGGTGGAGGCGTTCAGCGACGACCAGCTCACGAGCGCCGACGACGTCCTGTTCTTCCCCAACCTCCTCGGCCCCCTCTATCCGGGGAGTGCGGTGGTGTTCCGGGTACGCCCCGACGGGACGAGCCCGGACCGGGCCGTGAAGGACACCTGGATCCTCGAGTGGCCCCGCCCCGACGAGCCGCCGCGCCGGGCGAGGCGACGGTTCTACCCGGACTGGACCGAGCGGGACTGGGGACTGATCACCAACCAGGACTACGCCAACATGGCCCCCGTGCAGGCCGGCCTCAAGGCCCGCGGGCCGGGCATCCGGCTCAACCGGAGGCAGGAGGCGAACGTCCTCCACATGCACCGGACGATCGACCGCTACCTGACCACGCCGTGACCCCCGAGGCCCCGCCCCCGGGGGGCCCGCTGGCCGGGCTCCGCGTCGTCGAGCTGGCCGGCCTCGGACCGGCCCCCTTCTGCGCCATGCTCCTCGCCGATCTGGGCGCAGACGTGGTCCGCCTGGAGCGCGCCGGGCAGCCCCCGCCGCGGCCCGATGTCCCCGACCGTCGCTCGGTGCTCACCAGGGGACGGCCCTCGGTGGGCGTCGACTTGAAGCACCCCGACGGCGCCGCCCTGGTGCTCCGCCTGGTGGAGGAGGCCGACGTCCTCGTCGAGGGGTTCCGCCCCGGGGTCATGGAGCGGCTCGGGCTCGGGCCCGAGGCCTGTCTCGGCCGCAACCCGCGCCTCGTCTACGGGCGGGTCACCGGCTACGGGCGGGACGGGCCGCTCTCGGAGCATCCCGGCCACGACGTCAACTACCTCGCCCTGGCCGGGGTGCTCTCCGCCGTGGGCCGCGCCGGGGAGCCCCCCGTCCCGCCGCTCAACCTGGTCGGGGACTTCGGCGGCGGGGCCATGCTCCTCACCGTGGGGATCCTGGCCGCCCTCGTCGAGCGGGCCCGGTCGGGCCGGGGCCAGGTCGTCGACGCCGCCATGGTGGACGGCGCCGCCCTCCTCGCCACCATGGTCTTCGAGATGGGCGCCCTCGGGCAGTGGCGCCCCGAGCGGGGGACCAACGTCGTCGACACCGGGGCGCCCTACTACGAGGTCTACGAGACCGCCGACGGCCGGTACGTGGCCGTGGGCGCCGTCGAGCCCGCCTTCTACCGGGCCTTCATGCGGGGGCTCGGCTACGACGAGGCCACCATGCCGCACCAGGGCGACCGGGCCTCGTGGCCCGAGGTCAAGAAGGAGGTGGCGGCACGGATGCGCAGCCGGACCCGTGCCGCCTGGCTGGCCATCTTCGACGGCACCGACGCCTGCGTCACCCCTGTGCTCTCGCTCACCGAGGCGCCGTCGCACCCCCACAACCGGCACCGGGGGACCTTCGTCGAGGTCGACGGCGGGGCCGTGCCGGCGCCGGCGCCGCGCTTCAGCCGGACGCCGGCCGGCGGGGACGTCGCCGGCGGGCCGACCCG
>JAGWNV010000146.1 GCA_028872975.1 Acidobacteriota bacterium | reverse complement strand
TGACGACCCGGCCCTTCTCGAGGTGACGGATGGCCCGCCGCCGGATGTAGGGCTCGGCCACCTCGGCCATGTGGACGGCGGTGAGCACCCGGGTGGGCTGGCCCAGCCGCTCGACGGCGTCCTGGAGGGCCAGGGCGTTGATGGCGGTGGCGAGCATCCCCATGGTGTCGGCGGTGGTCCGGTCCATGCCCTTGCCCTCGCCGGTGGTCCCCCGCCAGATGTTCCCCCCGCCGACCATGATGGCGAGCTCGAGGTCCAGCTCGCCCCGCACCTCGACGATCTCGGCGGCGAACCGCTCGAGGATGGCGGCGTCGATGGTCTCGTCGGACGCCGAGGAGGCCAGGGCCTCGCCCGACATCTTGAGGACGATCCGGCGCCTGCGCTCTCCTCCGTCCCCGGCCGCCCGGGCGTCGGCCGTGCGCATGTCGGGCCTCAGCCGCCCACCACGACCTGGGCGAACCGAACGACCTCGGCGCCCCCGAGCAGATCGGCGATGGTCCGCTTCTCGTCGCGGGCGTAGGGCTGTTCGAGCAGCACCCGCTCCTTGAACCACCCGTTCATCCGCCCCTCGATGATCTTGGCCAGCGCCGCCTCGGGCTTGCCCTCGTTGCGGGCGATGGCCTCGACGGTCGAGCGCTCGGCGGCGGCCTCGTCCTCGGGCACCTCCTCCCGGCGCAGGTAGCCGGGGCGGGCGAAGGCGACGTGGACGGCGATGTCGTGGGCCAGCTCGGCGCTGCCCCCCCGCAGCTCCACCAGCACGGCGTTCACCCCGCGGCCGGCCTGGGTGTGCAGGTAGGTGCCGAGCTCCGAGCCCGGCTCGAGGGCGAACCGGACGACCTGGCCCACGGAGATGTTCTCCTTCAAGGTCGTCCGCAGGTCGTCGATGGCGTCGGACCGCTCGGCGACGGCCTCTTCCCCCTTGGCGGCCACCAGGGCGGCCAGCTCGTCGACGAGGGACACGAAGTCGTCGGCCTTGGCCACGAAATCGGTCTCACAGCGCAGCTCGACGATGGCGGCCCCCCCGTCCTCGGCGGCGAGGGCCACGGCCCCCTGGGAGGCCTCCCGGTCCGACCGCTTGGCCGCCCCGGCCAGCCCCTGCTCCCGGAGCCACCGGGTGGCGGCCTCGGTGTCGCCACCGTTCTCCTCGAGGGCACGCTTGGCGTCCATCATCCCGGCCCCGGTGGCCTGGCGCAGGGCCTGGACGTCCTTGGCGGTGAATGCGGGCATGGTGGTCAGGACTCCTCGCTGCTCGGGGACTCGGCGGCGGCGGGGGCCGGCCCGGCCTGGTCGGGCCCGGCGGTGCCGCCGGCCTCGACGGTACGGGCCGCGCCGTTGCCGTCGGCCGATCCCGAGGCGGCCGGCGCGTCGTCGGCCGGCGGGGTCCCGGCCGGCGCGGTCTCGGCGGGCGCAGTCTCGGCGGGCGCGGCGGCGTCCGCCGCCGGCGCCGCCGGTGCCGTCCGGGCCGGCTCACCGGCACGGGCCCCCCTGCCCCGGGGACCGGCGGGGGCGGGGGCGGCCGGAGGAGCGGGCCGGTGATCGGCGATCCACCGGCCCTCGGTCACCGCCTCCGCCACGACCCGGCACATGAGGGTGCCCGAGCGGATGGCGTCGTCGTTGCCGGGGATCACGTAGGAGACGACGTCGGGGTCGCAGTTGGTGTCCACCACGGCCACGATCGGCATGCCGAGCTTGTTGGCCTCGGTGACGGCGATGTGCTCCTTCTTCGTGTCGATCACGAAGATGGCGTCGGGGAGCCGCTCGAGGTCTCGGATGCCCCCCAGGTTCCGACGGAGCTTCTCGAGCTCCCGGCGGTGGCGCAGCCCCTCCTTCTTCGGCATGGCGTCGAAGTCGCCGGCCCGTTCCATGGCTTCGTACTCCCGGAGCTTCTCCACCCTCGAGGAGATGGTCGAGAAGTTGGTGAGCATCCCGCCCAGCCACCGCTCGTTCACGTACGGCATCCGGCAGGCGCCGGCATAGGTGGCGACCGGCCCCTGGGTCTGCTTCTTCGTCCCGACGAAGAGCACCACCCCGCCCCGGGCCACGAGGTCCCGGACGTACTGGTAGGCGGTCTCGAGACCCTTCAGGGTCTCGTTCAAGTCGATGATGTAGATCCCGTTGCGCTCGCCCAGGATGTAGCGGCGCATCTTGGGGTTCCAGCGACGCGTCTGGTGGCCGAAATGCATGCCGGCCTCCAGCAGCTGCCGCGTCGTGACGACAGCCACGGCAATTCCTCCCATCGGTTGTGCTTCCCCGGCGCTGCGCCCCTCGAGGGGGCGACCGTGGACGCGCCCGGGTGCTTCGGTGTGTGTTCGACTGCGCCCGCCGGGCGGCGGGCCTCGACGATGGTATCCGACGGCCGGCACCTGGTCCGATGCGGCCCGGGCCGTGACCCGGGCCGGGCCGAGGCGTCCGCCCCGCTCAGCCGGTCTCCGCCGTGGCCGGGTCGGTGCGCGTCAGCCGGCCGCCGTGGGTCCTCGACCCCCGCCTCCCCCGGCCGGAGCGGCCTGCCCCCTGGTCGGAGCCCTCCTGGGCCCGCTCGCTCAGCCTGGCCCGGAGCTGGAGGACGGCCTTGGTGTGGATCTGGCACACCCGGCTCTCGGTCACCCCGAGGATCTCGCCGATCTCAGCCAGGGTGAGGCCTTCGTAGTAGTAGAGGGAGAGGACGGTCCGCTCCCGGTCGCCGAGCTGCTTGATGGCCTGGGTGAGGATCTCCTTGGACTCCTTGTCCTCGAAGACGGCCACCGGTCCCTCGCCGGCGTCGGGGACGGTGTCGCCGAGGGTGGCCCGGTCGCCGCGCTCACCGCCGACCGAGAGCACCTCGTCGAGGGCGGCGACGCCGACGAAGGAGATCTGCCGGAGGATGTCCTGCAGCTCCTTCTCCGAGATGCCGAGCTCGGTTGCCACCTCGGCGTCGGTGGGCGTCCGCAGGAGGGTGCCCTCCAAGGTGGCATAGGCCTGCTCGACGGCCCGGGCCTTGGACCGCACCGACCTCGGAACCCAGTCGATGGCCCGGAGCTCGTCGATGATGGCGCCCTTGATCCGGGGAATGGCGTAGGTCTCGAACTTCACCTTCCGGTCGGGCTCGAACCGGTCGATGGCGTCGATGAGGCCGATGATCCCGTAGCTCACGAGGTCGGCACCGTCGACGTGCTGCGGGAGCCCGACCGCCACACGGGCGGCCACGTACTTGACCAGCGGGGAGTAGAGGACGATCAGCTGGTCGCGGATCTGACGGTCGGCGTTCCGTTTGTAGTCGGCCCACAGGCGGGCCGTGGCGTCGTCCTCCGTCGTCACCGCCTCCCCCTACGCCCGCGGGTGGGTTGCCCCGTGCACGGAGAGCAGTCGCTCCTTGCTCACATGAGTGTAGACCTGGGTCGTCCGGAGGCTGGCATGACCCAGCAGCTCCTGGACCACCCTCAGGTCCGCCCCGCCGTCGAGGAGATGGGTGGCGAAGCTGTGGCGCAAGGCGTGCGGGTGGGTGGGGACCGGTGATCGCCGGTCGAGCAGGCGCCGGACGTCCCTCGGGCCGAGCCGCCGGCCCCGGGCGTTCACGAAGAGCGCCTGGGGCGGGGACTCGGGCCCCGCCATGGCGGGCCTGCCCTCGGCGAGCCACTGCCGGAGGGCCGCCACGCAGCGCTCGTGCATGGGCAGCCGCCGCTGGCGGTTGCCTTTGCCCATCACCGTCACGGTGGCCCGTCGCAGGTCGAGGTCGCCCCGGTCGAGGCCACAGAGCTCCGAGACCCGCAGGCCTGAGCCGTAGAGCAGCTCGAGCACGGCGTCGTCGCGGGCCACCACCGCGTCCCGGACGGTGGCCGACGGCGGCGGCTCGTCGAGAAGCACGGCCAGGTCGCGTCGCTCGAGGAGGCGCGGCAGACGGCTCTGGCCCGAGGGGGCGCGCAGGCGGGCGGCAGGATCCACGGTGACGAGGCCGCGGCGGGCCAGCCAGGCGAAGTACCGCCGGAGGGCGGCCGCCTTGCGCGACACCGTGGCCCGGGCGTAGCGCCGCGTGGCGCAGTAGGCGAGGTAGCGGCGCAGGAGGATTCGCTCCACCTGCTCGGGGCCGGCCACACCGGCGCGCTCGGCCCATGCGGCGAAGCCCTGCACGTCGCCCACGTAGGCCCGGATCGTGTGCGAGGACCGTGCACCGAGGGAGTCGGTGAACTCCGCCATGTGCCAGTCCATCGGGCCACGTTACCCGGCGGGGTCCGCCCACCGGCGCCACGCAGGTATTCTCGGTTGCCGGCGGCTCGACCCCACAGGGATGGCCGTCACCGGCGCCGTCGACGGCTCGGGGAGATCTCCTATGGCCAGATCCGGACGCATCCTGCTCGTCGAGGACGACGAGCGCATCCGAGCCTCCACCCGCCTCGCCCTCGAGGGGGAGGGATTCGACGTCGAGGAGGCAGACGCGGCGGAGACCGCCCTCGAGCGGTTCGCGGCGCAGCCCGCCGACGTGGTCCTGCTCGACCTGATGCTGCCGGGCATGGACGGCCTCGAGTGCTGCCGGGAGCTGCGCAGGATGAGCTCGGTCCCCGTCATCATGGTGACGGCCCGCACCGACACCCCCGACGTCGTGGCCGGCCTCGAGGCCGGGGCGGACGACTACGTTACGAAGCCCTTCGTGACCACCGAGCTCTCGGCCCGCATCGCCGCCCTCCTGCGGCGGGTCCGGGCGTCGGACGCCAAGGTACGGCTCCAATTCGGCGACGTCGAGATCCATCCCGAAGAGGGCACCGTCACCCGGGGGGGCAGAGACGTCCACTGCACCCGGACCGAATTCCGGTTGCTCTGCGAGCTGGCCGCCAACCCGGGCAAGGTCCTCAGCCGCGAGCACCTCCTCGACAAGGTCTGGGGCTACGACTACTTCGGCGACGGACGGCTCGTCGACGTCCACATCCGCCGACTGCGGACCAAGGTCGAGGACGACCCCGCCAACCCCCAGCACATCCTCACCGTGCGGGGCATGGGCTACAAGCTGGTCCTCTAGGTGGCCCCCTCCGAGACCCGGCGCCGGCGTCGCTCGCGCCTGGGGCTGCGCGACCGGGTCACGGTCACCTTCGGCCTCGGCGCCCTCGCCCTGTCGGCGACCATGGCCGGCCTCACCTACTTCACCGCCCGCCAGTTCATCTTGAACGAACGGCAGACGGCCATCCTCCGTCAGTCCTACGTGAACGCCTCGCTGGCCCGGTCGGTGCTGCGGTCCCCCAACGCCGACATCACCCAGCTGCTCGGCTCCCTCGACACCCTCCCCGGCTCCCTGTCGGTGGTCGAGCGCGGCGGGCAGTGGTACGCCACCTCCTTTTCGGTGGGCCGGACGTCGATCCCGCTGTCGCTGCGCCGGCAGGTGCTGCGCGGTTCACCCGCCTTCGAGCACTTCGAACTGAACGGCACGCCCTACCTGGTGGTGGGCGTCCCCATCCCGAGCGTCCAGGCCGCCTACTTCGAGGTCTTCTCCCTGGCCGAGCTGTCCCGGACCCTGCAGATCCTGGCCCTGGCCCTCGGCGGGGCCGCCCTCGTCACCACGCTGGCGGGGGTCCTGATCGGCCGGTCGGCGAGCGGTCGCGCCCTGCGACCACTGGCCGAGGTGTCCGCCGCCGCCGAGACCATCGCCGGCGGCCGCCTCGACACCCGCCTCGGCGGCGACGACCCCGGCCTCTCGGCCCTGGCCGGGTCCTTCAACCGGATGGCCGACGCCCTCCAGGAGCGGATCGAACGCGAGGCGCGGTTCACCTCCGACGTGAGCCACGAGCTCCGCTCGCCGCTCACCACCCTCTCGAACGCCACGGCCGTGCTGGGCTCGCACCGCCAGGAGCTCCCCCCGCGCAGCCGCCAGGCCCTCGACCTGCTCGCCGCCGAGATCGGCCGGTTCCAGCGGATGGTGGCCGACCTGCTCGAGATCAGCCGCGTCGACACCGGCTCGGCCGAGCTCTCCCTCGACGAGGTGGAGGTCGGGGAGCTCCTCCGCCGCGCCGCCGAGGCGGCCGGTGCCGGCGACGTCCCGATCGAGGTGGACGTCACGGTGACGGGCCGGCGCCTGCGGGTCGACAAGCGGCGCATGGAGCGGGTCGTCGCCAACCTCGTGGCCAACGCCCGGCAGTACGCCGGTGGGGTGAGCCGTCTCGCCCTCGAACCCGCCCCGGGCGGGGTGCGCCTGGTGGTGGCCGACCGGGGACCGGGGGTGGAGCCCGCCGAGCGCGACCGGATCTTCGAGCGCTTCTACCGGGGCCAGCCCTCGGGCCAGCGGGGCCAGAGCGAGGGCAGCGGCCTGGGGTTGAGTCTGGTGGCCGAGCACGTCCGGCTGCACGGCGGCCGGGTGTGGGTGGAGGACGGCCTCGGCGGCGAGAACCGGTTCGTCGTCGAGCTGCCCGCCGACGACGCCGGGGAGGAGGCACCGGGCAACGGCGCCGGGGCGCCTCCAGGGGCCGAGGCCGACCCCGACGACGTCCGGGAGGGGGCGGGCCGGTGAGCGGGATCCGCCCGTGGGCGCTCCGGGTGGCGGCCCTCCTCCTGGCCGGCGCCTCGGCGGCGGCCTGCGGGGTCCCCGTCGACCGCGGCCCCACCGCCCTGGCCCCCGGCGGGGTCCCCTTCGGCCTCCTCGACCCCTCCACCGTGCCCACCACCACCACGGCGCCGAGTCCGACACCGGTGACGGTGAACGTGCAGATCTTCCTTCTGGACCCGAGCGGCCGGCTCGTCGGCGTCCAGCGCAACGTGGCCGTCCCGGCA
>JAGWNV010000145.1 GCA_028872975.1 Acidobacteriota bacterium | reverse complement strand
GGCGGCGCCGAGAGGCCGAGGCTGCCCTCCGGGGGCGGTGGCGTCGCCAGCTCGGGCCCGGGCTCCCCGGCGAGGTCGTCGGCGTCGAAGCCGGTGTCGAAGTCGGTCACGGCCCCTCCGCCACCGCCGCCCGCAGGTCGTCGAGGCGGGCGAGGAGCTCCTCGACCTCCCGGGCCGGGGCGGCGCAGACCCGGTGCCGGCACACGTAGGCCAAGCCCTCGGCCCGCCCCTCCCACAGCGGGGACCCGTCGGGTTCGCCCCAGGCCAGGACCGCCGTCGGCTCGTAGCGGGCCCGTAGGGCGCCCCTCAGGTCGGGCCGGTCGCCGGTGACCACCACCTCGGCGACCCCCTCGGCGACGAGCTCGCTGCCGGCCAGGGCGTAGGCCGCCGCCAGGGGATGCTCCTCGACGAGGCCGTCCAGGGTCTCGAGCAGGCGGGTGCCGGTGTCGGCCAGGTCGTCGTCGGCGGCCAGGGCCCCCAGGCGGACGAGGGCGGCGCCGGCCACGGCGGTGGCCGACGGGGTGGCGTCGTCGAGGACCTCGGCCCCCCGGACGATGAGGGCCTCGGCGTCCTCGCCGGTGGTCCGCAGCGGGCCGCCGTCGGGGCGGAACAGCGCCAGCATCGACCGGGCGGCGCCGAGCGCCTCCTCGAGCCA
The DNA here is from genome assembly GCA_028872975.1 of Acidobacteriota bacterium. GTDB lineage: Bacteria > Actinomycetota > Acidimicrobiia > Acidimicrobiales > UBA8190 > UBA8190. The sequence continues at coordinate 6,105 of JAGWNV010000145.1, read as the reverse complement.
GCGCCGGCGACCGGTGAGCTCGGCCATGCGGGTGAAGCAGTCCACGAGCCAGGCATAGTCCCCGGCGTAGGCGAGGTGGCGGGCCCGGCCCCCCTGCCACGACCGCAGCCAGCGCCCGTTCGGGTGGCGCAGCTCGGCGACGAGGAAGCCCGCCACCTGTTCGGCGGCCTCCTGCCAGGACCGGTCCCCGGTGGCCGCCGCCGCCTCGGCGAGCGCCGAGCAGAACATGGCGTTCCACTCCGTGAGGACCTTGTCGTCGAGCCCGGGCCGCACCCGGCCCCCTCGGGCCCGCCGCAGCCGTCCCCGCCAGCGCTCGACCTCGGCGCTGCGCAGGAGGGGCCCGTCGACGTCGAGGCGCAGGACGTGGCGTCCCTCGAAGTTGGCGCCGGCGTCGAGCCCGAAGTGACGTCCCGCCGCCTCGGCCTCGTCGCCGAGGACGGCGTCGAACTCGGCGCGGTCCCAGGCGTAGAACCGTCCCTCCTCGCCCTCGGAGTCGGCGTCCTCCGCCGAGCACAGCCCGCCACCGGGCGAGGCCAGGTCGGCAAGGGTGTAGGCGACGGTGTCGCGCACCACCTGCAGCCACTCGGGCCGGCCCGTGCTCTGCCAGGCGTGGAGGTAGGCCCGCACCATCCCGGCCTGGTCGTAGAGCATCTTCTCGAAGTGGGGGACGGTCCAGCTGCGATCGGTCGAGTAGCGGCTGAAGCCCCCGGCCAGCTGGTCGTGGATGCCCCCGGCGGCCATGGCCCGAAGCGTCCGCTCGGCCATCTCGAGAGAGGGGCCGTCCCCGGTGAGCCGGTGGTGGCGCAGGAGCAGCTCGACCAGGGTGGGGTTGGGGAACTTCGGGGCGGGGCCGAAGCCGCCCCAGGCGGCGTCGAAGCGGCCGGCCAGATCGGCCCGGGCCCGCTCCAGTCGCCGCCGGAAGGGCGGGGGGCGCTCGCCGGCGGCCCCGTAGGCGGGGGTGGGGGCGGCGGCCTGGTGGGCGACGGCCGCGGCCATGGCGTCGGCCTGGGCCTCGACCTCGTGGCGCCGCTCCCGCCAGGCCTCGGCGATGGCGGCGAGGAGGCGGGGGAAGCCCGGCAGGCCGTGGCGGTCGGAAGGCGGGAAGTAGGTGCCGGCGAAGAAGGGCCGGCCGTCGGGGGTGGCGAAGACGCTCATCGGCCATCCCCCGTGCCCCTGCATGGCCAGGACCGCCGCCATGTAGACGGCGTCGACGTCGGGCCGCTCCTCGCGGTCGACCTTCACGGGGACGAAGTCCCGGTTGAGGAGGGAGGCGGTGGCCGGGTCCTCGAAGGACTCGTGCGCCATGACGTGACACCAGTGGCACGCCGAGTAGCCCACCGAGAGGAACACCGGCACGTCCCGCCCTCGCGCCTCGGAGAAGGCCTCGTCCCCCCACGGGTGCCAGTCGACCGGGTTGGCGGCGTGCTGGCGGAGGTACGGGCTCGTCTCCTCGGCGAGACGGGACGGGGGCGCCACGCGGCCAGCGTATCGGCGCGGTTCGTCCACCTTCGCCGGGGCCCACGCCGGCGGCGCCATAGGCTGCGGCGCCATGGAGGTACGGGTCGACGGCAAGGTGGCCCTGGTCACGGGCGGGTCGCGGGGGATCGGCAAGGCGGTGGCGGCGCGTCTCGCCGGGGCCGGCGCCGCGGTGATGCTGAGCGCCCGCACGCCCGACGCGCTCGAGGCGGCGGCGGCCGAGATCGGCGCCGGGGGGGCCGAGATCGGCGTCTTCCCTGCCAACGCCGGCGATCCCGAGGCGGCCGAGGCCGCCGTGGCGGCGACCCTCGAGCGCTTCGGGCGGCTCGACGTCCTCGTCAACAACGCCGCCACCAATCCCTACTTCGGTCCCACCGTCGACATCGACCGGCCCCGGGCCGAGAAGACCCTGTCGGTCAACCTCGAAGGAGTCCTGGCCTGGACCCAGTGCGCCTGGCGGATGGCCATGTCCGGCGGCGGGGGGGCGGTGGTCAACATGGCCTCGGTGGGGGGACTCAGCGTCGATCCGGGCATCGGGTGGTACAACGTGACGAAGGCGGCGCTCATCCACCTCACCCGCCAGCTCGCCTACGAGCTCGGCCCCGCCGTCCGGGTCAATGCCGTGGCCCCCGGGCTGGTGCGCACCGACTTCGCCCGGGCGCTGTGGGAGCGCGCCGGCGACGCCGTGGCGGCCCGGCTGCCCCTCCGGCGCATCGGCGACCCCGACGACGTGGCCAAGGTGGTCCTCTTCCTCGCCTCGGACGCGGCGGCGTGGATGACCGGGGCCACGGTGGTGGTGGACGGCGGGGCCATGGCCCTGCCCTCGGGGGGCATCTGATGGCGCCGCCGCCCGACCCGGCGCTGGCCGAGGACCTCGCCTTCCGGGGCCTCTGGCACCAGGAGACCGGCTCCGGCCTGCGCCAGCTGCTCGCCGCCGAGGCCGTCACCGCCTACATCGGCTTCGACCCGACCGCCGACAGCCTGCACGTCGGGAGCCTCCTCCAGCTCTGCCTCCTGCGCCGGCTCCAGCAGGCCGGCCACCTGCCCATCGCCCTGGCCGGAGGTGCCACCGGGATGATCGGCGACCCCGGCGGGCGCAGCGAGGAGCGGGCCCTGCTCGACGAGGAGCAGCTGGCCGCCAACCTGGCCGGCATCCGGGCCCAGCTCGAGCGCTTCGTCGACCTCGACGGCGGCCGGGCCCTCCTGGCCGACAACAGCGACTGGCTGGGGCCGATGGGACTGCTCGGCTTCCTCCGCGACGTCGGCAAGCACTTCACCGTGAACGACATGGTGGCCAAGGAGTCGGTCCGGTCGCGCCTCGAGCGGGCCGAGCAGGGCATCTCCTACACCGAGTTCAGCTACATGCTCCTCCAGGCCTACGACTTCCTCCACCTCCACGACCGTCACGGCTGCCGGCTCCAGTGCGGGGGCAGCGACCAGTTCGGGAACATCACCATGGGCGTCGAGCTCGTCCGCAAGATGCGCGGTGCCCAGGTCTACGGGCTCACCTCGCCGCTCGTGCTGCGCAGCGACGGCGCCAAGTTCGGAAAGAGCGAGTCGGGCACGGTGTGGCTGGACGGCCGGCGGACGAGCCCCTACGCCCTCCACCAATTCTTCCTGCGCACCGAGGACGCCGTGGTCGGCGCCTACCTCCGCTACTTCACCTTCCTGGACCACGCCGAGATCGCCGAGCTCGACGCCGCCGTGGCCGAGAGGCCCGCCGAGCGACGGGCCCAGCGGGTGCTGGCCGGCGAGGTCTGCACCCTCGTGCACGGCCGGGACGAGACCCGCCGGGCCGAGGAGGCCGCCGCCGCGCTGTTCTCCGAGGACGTGGCCGCCCTCGACGAGGCCACCCTGCTCGAGGTCATGGCCGAGGCGCCGGCCAGCGACCGGCCCCGAGCCGACCTCGACGCCGGGCTCGCCCTCGTGGACGCGCTCTCCGACAGCGGCCTGGCGCGGTCGAAGTCGGAGGCCCGCCGCGCCATCGGCCAGGGAGGCGCCTACGTGAACAACCGGCGCGAGTCCGACCCCGACCGGCTGCTCACCCGCGACGACCTGCTGGCCGGGCGCTACGTGGTCCTGCGCAAGGGGAGGCGGGACTACCATCTGCTGCGGTTCGGCTAGGCGCGGGGCCGCCAGCGGGAGGCTGTGGTGATCGCACTCGTCGTCGTGGCCCTGGCCCTCGTGGCGGTGACCCTGGTGCTCTTCTCGATGAGCATCTTCGCCCGGAGCCGGAGGTGAGCGAGGGGTTCGGCATCTCCGCCGCGCCGCCCGAGACCGTCCTCGACCCGCCGGCGCCCGAGCAGTCGGCCGCCCTCGAGGCGGCGTCGTCGGCCCCCGCCGACGCCCGTCCCGGCGCCCTGCGGGCCGTGGCGCGCGCCTTTCCGGACTGGCCCGCCGCCTGGGCGGCGCTGGGGGAGGCGGCCACCGACGACCTCGACGCCTACGCCTACTTCCGGGTCGGCTACCACCGCGGCCTCGACGCCTTGCGGAAGTCGGGCTGGCGGGGAAGCGGCTACGTCCGGTGGGCGGCGGCGCCCAACCGGGGGTTCCTGCGGTGCCTGGCCGGCCTCGAGCGCAGCGCCGGGGCCATCGGCGAGGAGGAGGAGGCCCAGCGCTGCGCCACCTTCCTCCGCCAGCTCGACCCCGCCTGGTCGGTGGCCGGCCCCGGTCCCGACGGGACGTGAGGGGACGTGGGGCGCGGGTGCCGCTGTCGGTGCTCGGGGCCGGGCTGGTGCTGGCCGGCTGCGCCGGCCGGGGGACCCCTTCCCAGCAGGTGCGGGCCTGGGCGGCGGCGTCGGGATGGGACGCCACCTTGCGCCAGCTCCAGGGAGATCTCGCCAAGGTGGCCGCTCTCGGCCCCGACAGCGCCTCGCCGGCCCGGCGCACCCTCTGCGACGTGCTCGTGACCGACGCCCTGGCGGCCAACGAGCAGCTGCCCACGCCCGACGACCGGTTCACCCGGCTCCTGTCGGGCGCCTACACCTCGGCGGCGACGGCCGGGCACCACTGCTTCTCCGGCGGCGACGGCCTCGCCGAGGCGCCGGCCGAGGCCCGGGGCGCGGCGCGGACGCTGCTCGAGGCCGACGCCCGCTACGACGAGCTCGTGAGCTCGCTCCCGGCGCCGTGAGCCCGGTACCCGGGCCGCTGGTGGGGCCCGTCCCCGAGGGCCGGGATCCCGAGGAGTACGACCGGCTGCGGCGACGACTGCTGTGGGCGCTCCCCACCGGGCTCTTCGTCCTCGGGTCGCGCCACGAGGGTCGTCGCAACCTCATGACGGTGAGCTGGGTGACGCAGGTGGCGACGGCCCCCAAGCTGGTGGCCGCCTCGGTGGAGGCCGGGTCGGTCACCGGGGGCCTGGTCTCGGGCTCGGGGCGATTCGCCCTCACCATGCTGGGGCGCGCCGACAAGCACGTCGTACGCCGGTTCGTGAAGCCCGCCGCCGACGTGGACGTCGACGAGGAGACGGGCCGGGGGACCATGAGCGGGGAGCCGGTGGTGGGCGCCCCGAGCGGCGTCCCGGTCCTGGCCGCTGCCGGGGCGTGGCTCGACTGCGCCGTGCGACAGCGCGTCGAGCTCGGCAGCCACCTGCTGTTCGTCGGCGAGGTCACCGACTGCGGCGTGGGCGCGCCGGGGGCGGCGGAGGCGGACGCCCCTGGGGAGTGGCTCCGGATGGAGGACACCCGGATGAACTACGGCGGTTAGCGCCCTTGGGCCGGTGCCCCGTCGCCCCCGGTGGGCCGGAGGTCGACCCGGAGCGTCAGGATGCCGCCGTCGAGGGTCGCCTCGGCATCGCCCAGCATGGCGAAGTCCATGAAGTCGACCTGGGCCTGCTCCATGAACCGGCGCCGCTCGGGGCCCTCGACCGGGGGCAGGCCCCGGTCCCGGACGGCGGCGGCCCGGTCCCGGAACCTCGCCACCATGGCCTGCGGGTCGAACTCCTCGGGCACCGCAGGCGACTGTAGCGGCGCTGGGAGAACGCCCCCTGCGCCCTGCTCAGGGCGCCCCCGGAGGGCGCCGGCCCCCGGCGGCTGCGGCGCGGGGGACGGGTAGACTGGCCCGGTCGTTGGCAAGGTCGCTGCGCGATCGCTGGTCGGGTCCGACGAAGGAGTCGCTCGTGAAAAAGGGACGGCATCGCCGCTTCGAAGAGGCACGCTCCCTGAAGCGCTCGGTGGCGACGGCGAACCGTCGCTGCCCCGAGTGCGGTGCCGAGCCGGAGGACAAGCACGCCTCGTGGTGCATGGCCGAGACCGACGAGTTCGCCGACATCCTCGGCGACGACGAGGACGAGCTCGACGGCGCCGGGGACGAGGCCGAGGACGACCCCCTGCGGGACTGACCCCCCGGCGGGCGCCTCCCGTGCCCGCAGCCTCCCTGTCGTCCCGTCAGCGACGGCGAAGCGCGGGGTGCGGCAGGGCGACCGGCGTGCCGGCGGTGTCGGCGAGGTCCTCGCCCTCTGACGCGGCGGCGACGGCAGCCCGGGCCTCGAGGTACCGCTGGAGCCGCCGGAAGACCTTGGGGCCCACGAGGGCCACGAGTTCCTCGCGCATCTCCTTGTGCACGGGCCGGTCCCCCACGAAGGCGTCGGGCGCCTCGGTGCACCACCAGTGGAACTCGAAGCCCCCCGCC
>JAGWNV010000144.1 GCA_028872975.1 Acidobacteriota bacterium | reverse complement strand
GGGGTCCTGGCCGTGCTCACCGCCGACTGCGGGGCGGTGGCCCTGGGCTCGCCCGAAGGGGTCCACGGCGCCGTCCACGTGGGCTGGAGGGGACTGGCCGCCGGGGTCGTCGAGGCCGCCGTCGAGGCCATGGGGGCGCTCGGGGCCGGCGAGGTCGTCGCCGGGGCCGGTCCCTGCATCGGGCCCTGCTGCTACGAGTTCTCCGCCGAGGACCTCGAGGCCCTGGCCGGCCGCTACGGGCCGGGGGTGCGGGCCACCACGACCTGGGGTGCCGTCTCGCTCGACCTCCCCGCCGCCGTGCGGGCCGCCCTGGCCGGGGCCGGGGCGGCCCTCGCCTACGACGACATGCGCTGCACCGCCTGTGGCGCCGACGCCTACTCGCACCGCCGGCGCCGCGACGAGGCCCGCCAGGCGCTTCTCGTCTGGCCGGTGCCGTGACCGGCGGCCCGGCGCCGGCCCCAGAGGAGCTCCTCGGGCGCCTGGCCGCCGTCCGGCGGCGGATCGAGGCGGCGGGCGGGGACCCGGGAGCGGTGACGGTGGTGGCGGTGACCAAGGGCTTCGACGCCGCCGCCGTGGAGGCGGCGCTCCGTGCCGGCCTCACCGACATCGGGGAGAACTACGCCGAGGAGCTCCTGGCCAAGGCGGCCCGAGTGGGCCCGGGGCCGGTGCGCTGGCACTACCTCGGGGCCGTCCAGCGGCGCAAGGTCGGCCGGCTGGCACCGGTGGTGGCGTGCTGGCAGGGGGTCGGTCGCGTCGAGGAGGGCCGGAGCATCCTGGCCCACGGCCGGGCACCGGTCTTCGTCGAGGTCGCCCTGCACGACGCCGCCCACCGGCCCGGTGTCGCCCCCGGGGACGTGGGCGCGCTGGTGGGTGAGCTGCAGGCGCTCGGCCTCGAGGTCCGGGGGCTCATGGCCGTGGGCCCGCCCGGGCCGCCCGAGGCGGCGCGGCCGGGCTTCCGGACGGTGGTCCGCCTCGCCCGAGACCTGGGCCTCGCCGAGGTCTCGGCGGGCATGAGCGACGACCTCGAGGTGGCCGTCGCCGAGGGCGCCACCATGGTGCGGCTGGGGCGCGCCCTGTTCGGCGCTCGGCCTCCCGGGAAGGTCCGCGTCGGGACCCGTTGACGGTCCCGGGGGGTCCACCCGCTGGCGACCCCACGCACTACGCTGACCGAGCGGGAGGACGCGATGCCGACTGGAATCTTGAAGCGGACCATGATCTATCTGGGCCTGGTCGACGACGAATACGACTCGGAGTACGAGGAGTACGAACCGACGCGCGCCGTGAGCACGCGCCCGGCGCGCCCGGTCGACGAGGACCTGGCGCCGGCCGCCGTCGCCACGAGCAGCATCCGTCCGTTGCGCGACGAACCGACCCAGGCGATGTCGAGCGCGCCGGGCGGATCGGTACGGTCGATGGTGCGCCCCCTCCCTGCCGAGGCGGCGGCCCGGGTGCACGTCGTCGCCCCCATGCAGTTCGGCGACGCCCGCCAGATCGCCGACCGGCTGATGGGCAACCAGCCGGTCATCGTCAACCTCCAGGTGGCCGACCGCGAGCTCATGCGCCGCATGATCGACTTCTGCAGCGGTGTCGCCTATGCCCTGAACGGCAAGATGGAGCGGGTGGCCGACAAGGTGTTCCTCGTCACGCCCTCCAACGTGAAGGTCTCCGCCGAGGAGCGTCAGCGACTGCAGGAGAACGGCCTGCTGCAAGCCTGACGGGCAACGGCCCGCCGCCTGCCGCCCACCTCACCATGCCCGCCGCCGTCCTCGCCGTCAGCGCCCAGACCACGGTGCGGCTGGTCTTCCAGATCTACGTGATCGTCCTCATCGCCCGGGCGCTTCTGAGCTGGTTCCCCATGCACTCGGGGAGCCCCCTCCTGCCCCTCGTCCGGGTGCTCGACCGTCTCACCGAGCCGGTGCTGGCGCCGATCCGGCGGATCCTGCCCCCGGTGCGGGCCGGGGGGATGGCCATCGACCTGTCGATCATCATCGCCATCTTCGCCGTGGAGATCATCGGCAACATCGTCGCCGGCTACGTCTAGCGGCGGCCCCGGCCCGGCCCCGCCGGCGGGGCCGGGACATCCACGATTCCGGCAACGCCCGTGGGTAGCATCGGCCCCATGTCCACCTCACAGCAGCCCACGGCCGCTCTCGACAGCCTTCGAACGGTCGAATTCCGCCAGACGTTGCGGGGGTACCACATCGACGATGTGGACGAGTACCTCGAGCGGGTGGCGGTCGAGGCGGAGGCACTCCAGGAGCAGCTCCGCCAGTCCGCCGAGCGCATGCGCCAGGCGACCGACCGCATCGCCCAGCTCGAGAGCCAACGCGCCCAGGCGCCGGCCGCCGACGACGAGCTGCAGGAGCTCGCCGAGGGGGCCGACGTCGACGCCCTGCAGCGGACCCTGGCCATGGCCCAGCGGTTCGTCCAGCAGACCGAGGCGGAGGCCAAGGCCGACGCCCGGCGGCTGCTCGAGGACGCCCAGCAGCGCGCCCGGGACCTCGTGGCCGAGGCCGAGGAGCGGGCCCGCAAGATCGCCGAGGAGTCCGAGCGGCGCCTGCGCGACGAGGTGACCCGTCTCGAGTCCCAGCGGTCCACCCTGTCGGCCGACGTGGAGGCCATCACCAAGCACCTCGAGACCGAGCGGGTCCGCCTGCGCGGGGCGCTGGGCGAGATGCTGCACTGGATCGAGGAGAAGTTCGACGCCTCCCCGCCGCCCAAGGCGGCCGGCGGCGGCGGTGCCGGCGGCTCGGCGCCCGAGGCCCGGCCCGAGCGGCCCTCGCTGGCTTCGGCCCTCCAGCCCGTCGGCCCGGCCACCGCCTCCAACGGCCTGGACCACTGACGGCCGGGGGCCGGTCGGCTCCCCTCAGCGCGTCCGGCGGACGGTGACCGAGACGGCGTCGCCCTCGCCCGTCTCGACGGCGAGCTCGTCGGCGAGGGTCTGCGCCATGACGTAGGGGCGGTGGCGCTCGACGGCCCGGGCCACCCGGGGCGGGGCGACCAGGCGGACGGCCACGTGGTCGGCGACGTGGAGCCCGGCGTCGCGCCGGGCCTGCTGGACGTCGCGGACCACGTCCCGGGCGACGCCCTCGTCCTCGAGGTCCTCGTCGAGGTCGGTGTCGAGCACCACCACCCCGGCGTCGCCGGGCAGGGTCCGCCCCCGCACGACGTCGCGGGGTCGTAGGGCCAGGGCGTACTCACCGTCCTCGAGGGCGATCCCCTCGACGACGACCCGTCCGTCGGCCTCCTGCCAGAGACCCCGGCGGACGGCGCCGATGACACGCTGGGTGTCGGGCCCGAGGCGGGGCCCCAGGGCGGCGGGGACGAGGGTGAGGACCCGCTCGGCCAGCTCGCCCACCTCGTCGGTGAGGACGACCTCCTTCACGTTGACCTCGTCGGCCACGAGGTCGCGGAATTCGGCCAGGCGCTCGGGGTGGTCGGTGGCCACGGTGAGGCGCCGCAGCGGCAGCCGCACCCGGCGTCCCTCGGCCTTGCGCACGGCGTGGCCGGCCGAGCAGACGTCGCGCACGAGGTCCATGGCCTCGACGAGGGCGGGGTCGGGGCGGAGCTCGGCAGGCGCCGGCCAGGTGGCCATGTGCACGCTGCGCTCGCCGGTGAGCCCCCGGTAGACGGCCTCGGAGAGGAGCGGCAGCAGGGGGGCGGCCACCGTGCAGAGGACCCGGAGGGCGCCGGCCAGGGTGTCGTAGGCGTCGGCCTTGTCCTGCTCGACCTCGGCCGAGCCGTCCCGGGCCCGCCAGAACCGGTCCCGGCTGCGGCGGATGTACCAGTTGTTGAGGGCGTCGAGGAAGGAGGTGACGGCGGCACAGGCGCCGTAGAGGTCGTAGGCGTCGAGGGCACCCTCCACCTCGGCGACGAGGGCGGCCGTCTTGGCCAGGGCGTAGCGGTCGAGGACGCCGCGCACCTCCAGCCGGGGGCGGCCCCGAAGGCCGTCGACGTTGGCGTAGAGCGACAGGAAGTACCAGGCGTTCCAGATGGGGTTCAGGACCTGGCGGCGGACCTCCTCGAATCCCTTGGCGTGGACGACGAGGTCCTGGCCCCGCAGCACCGAGGAGGAGAGGAGGAACCACCGCATGGCATCGGCGCCCCACATGTCGAAGACGACGTCGGGCTCGGGGTAATTGCCGAGGCGCTTCGACATCTTGCGCCCGTCGTCGCCGAGCACGATCCCGTGCGACAGGCAGTGGGAGAAGGGGGGCCGGTCGAAGAGGGCGGTGGCCAGCACGTGCAGCGTGTAGAACCAGCCCCGGGTCTGGCCCACGTATTCGACGATGAAGTCGGCCGGGAAGTGTGACTCGAACCACTCCTGGTGCTCGAAGGGGTAGTGCACCTGGGCGAAGGGCATCGACCCCGACTCGAACCAGCAGTCGAGGACGTCGGTGACGCGTCGCATGGTGGCCCGGCCCGTGGGGTCGTCGGGGTTGGGCCGGACGAGCTCGTCGACGGCGGGCCGGTGGAGATCGGCGGGGCGGACGCCGAAGTCGCGCTCGAGCTCGTCGAGCGAGCCGTAGACGTCGACCCGGGGGTAGGCGGGGTCGTCGCTCTTCCACACCGGGATGGGCGCGCCCCAGAAGCGGTTGCGGCTGATGGACCAGTCCCTGGCGCCCTCCAGCCACTTGCCGAAGGCCCCGTCGCGCACGTGGGCGGGGACCCAGTCGATGCGCTGGTTGAGCTCGAGCATGCGGTCCTTCACCGCCGTGACCTTCACGAACCAGGAGCTCAAGGCCTTGTAGATGAGCGGGGTGTCGGTGCGCCAGCAGTGCGGATAGCTGTGCACGTAGGGCGATGCGTCCACGAGCACGCCCTTGTGGCGCAGGTCCTCGACGATGGCGGGATTGGCGTCGAAGACCTGGCGACCTTCGTAGGGAGGGACCTCGGCGGTGAATCGGGCCTGGTCGTCCACGGGGCAGACGAGCCCCAGCCCGGCCTCGGCGCCGAGCTGGTAGTCCTCCTCGCCGAAGCCCGGGGCCACGTGCACGACACCGGTGCCCTCGTCGACGGCCACGAAGTCGCCGGCCAGCACCACGAAGGCGCCGGGCCGGTCGGCGAAGAAGTCGAAGAGGGGCCGGTAGCGCCGGCCCACGAGGGCGGCGCCCTTCACCACGGCCGAGGGGGGCTCCTCGCCGACCACCCCGGCGTAGGTCCCGGCCCGGGCGGTGGCCACGACCGTGGGCACCGGGGTGGTGTCGTAGACGGCGTAGTCGATGTCCGCTCCCACGGCCAGGGCCAGGTTGGAGGGGAGGGTCCAGGGCGTGGTGGTCCACACGAGCACCCGCAGGGGCCCGTCGAGGAGCCCGCCCCCGCCGTCGGCGCCGGGGAGGAGCTCGAAGGCGACGGTCACGGCCGGGTCCTCCCGGGGCCGGTAGGCGTCGTCCTGGCGGGTCTCGAAGTTCGACAGGGGGGTCTCGCACTCCCAGCAGTAGGGCAGCACCCGCTCGCCCTCGTAGACGAGGCCCTTCTCCCACAGGGCCTTGAAGGCCCACAGGACGCTCTCCATGTAGGGGAGGTCCATGGTCTTGTAGGCGTCGGCGAAGTCGACCCAGCGAGCCTGCCGGGTGACGTAGCGCTCCCAGGCGTCGGTGGTCCGCTGGACGAGAGCCCGGCAGTAGTCGTTGAACTGGCCGATGCCGTACTCGAGGATCCGGGCGCGGCCGCGCAGCTCGAGCTCCTTTTCGGCCTCCATCTCGGCGGGCAGGCCGTGGCAGTCCCAGCCGAACCGTCGCTCGACGCGCCGGCCCCGCATGGTCTGGTAGCGAGGCACGGCGTCCTTCACGAACCCGGACAGCAGGTGGCCGTAGTGCGGCAGCCCGTTGGCGAAGGGTGGCCCGTCGTAGAAGACGTACTCGTTCCCCCCGCCCGGCCGGCCCGCCACCGAGGCGGCGAAGGTCCCGTCCTGGGCCCAGAAGGCGAGCACCTCCTCCTCGAGACGGGGGTAGTCGGCCTGGGCCTCGACCTGGGGATAGGGCGCCCCGCCGGTGCTCGCGTCGGGCACCGGCGCTCCCTGGGACATCCCAAGAGCGTAGGCGCGGCCCCTCGGGGCCCCGCTCCGTTCCCGGCGCGCGCGCCGGGGGTGTCGTGCCGGGCCGGGAGGGGAGGCGGCGGGAACAGACGGGCGCCGCGCTGTGTTGCCCGAGTGCTCCTGCGACGGTATGGTCGCCCACCCTCGGGCGCCCCGGCCGCCTGCCCGAGTGCCTGCGAACCGTCCACCCGGGAGGCCGGGGGGGAACCTCAGAAGGTCGAGACCGCTCCATGACTGCTACCCGTTCCTGCACGGCCCACCTTCGGCCAGGCCGCCGGTGAGCCCGGCCAAGAAGGCCCCGGCCAGGAAGGCCCCGGCCAGGAAGGCCCCGGCCAGGAAGGCCCCGGCCAAGAAGGCGGCGGCCAGGAAGGCGCCGGCCAAGAAGGCCCCGGCCCGCAAGGCGGCGCCGGCCAGGAAGGCCCCGGCCAAGAAGGCGGCCGTGGCCAAGAAGGCGCCGGCCAAGAAGGCCCCGGGGGCCAAGAAGGCTCCGGCGGGGCGCGGCACCGGCCCGGGGGTACCCAAGAAGCAGCCGCCCGCCAAGGCGGCGACGGTGGCCAAGGGTGGCGCCAAGGCGTCGACGGCCAAGGCACCGGCGCTCCAGGCGGTGCGGGGCAAGGCCGCCGAGAAGAAGTCGGCGGCAGCGAGCGCCGAGCACCCCGCCGCCGTCCGGCGACCCGAGCGGGCCCCGGCCGCGGTCAGGGCGGCGCCCCCCAAGCCGGCCCCGGTG
>JAGWNV010000350.1 GCA_028872975.1 Acidobacteriota bacterium | reverse complement strand
CCGGCGGGGGGGCGGCGGCGGTGCGGGCCACCAGGGTGAAGGGGGTGGCCGCCGACCACAGGACGACGGCGTGCCCGACCGTGTCGATACCCCGGCGGCCGGCCCGGCCGGTCAGTTGCAGGAACTCGCCGGAGGTCAGCGCCGAGCTGTCCGATCCCCGGAACTTGGCGAATCGCTCCACCACCACGGTCCGCGCCGGCATGTTGATGCCCAGCGCCAGCGTCTCGGTGGCGAACACCACCTTGAGCAGCCCCTCGGAGAAGCAGTGCTCGACGGCCTGGCGGAATGCCGGGACCAGTCCGGCGTGGTGCGGCGCGATGCCCGCCTCCAGTGCTGCCGACCATGGTCCGTAGCCCAGGGTGAAGAGGTCGTCATCGGTGAGCCGTTCGACCGCCGCCTCGGTCAGCTGGCGGATCCGCTCCCGCTCCGGTCCCGTGGTCAGCCGGATGCCGTCCTGGAGGCACTGACGGGTGGCGTCGTCGCAGGCGGCCCTCGAGAAGATGAAGGTGATGGCGGGGAGCAGGCCGGCCTCGGCCAGGTACTCGACCACCTCGCCCCGGCGCGGCGTCCGGTACCGGTGCCGGGGATTCCGCCGTCGGCGGTCATCGAGGGCGACACCGTCGGGGTTGGGCTTCCCGTCGCGGAGCAGCGGCACCAGGGTGATCCCCTCACGGCCCCGTTCGGCGACGGCGTAGTGGTTGTGCAGGGTGACCGGCCGGTGGGTGGCCACCACCACCCGGGTCGTCCCGCGGACCGAGTTGAGCCAGGCTCCGAAGTCCCGGGCGTTGCTGACGGTGGCCGACAGGCTCACGAAGGCCACGGCCGGAGGCGTGAGGACCAGGACCTCCTCCCACACCGAGCCCCGGTAGGGATCCTGGAGGTAGTGCACCTCGTCGAGCACCACCACCCGGAGCCCGTCGAGGACGGGCGAGCGAGCGAAGAGCATGTTGCGGAGGACCTCGGTGGTCATCACCACGATCGGCGCCCGGGCCTGGTGGGAGACGTCGCCGGTCAGCAGCCCCACCCGGTCCGCCCCGTAGCGTTCGGACAGTTCGGCGAACTTCTGGTTGGACAGGGCCTTGATCGGCGTGGTGTAGAACGTCTTCCCTCCCAGCTCGAGGGCCCGCGCCGCGGCATAGTCGGCGATCACCGTCTTGCCCGACCCGGTGGGTGCCGACACCAGCACCGACTCGCCCCGGTCGACGGCGTCCAGCGCCCGGTGCTGG
>JAGWNV010000143.1 GCA_028872975.1 Acidobacteriota bacterium | reverse complement strand
CCGCTCGTCGGCCAGCTGGCCGAGGGTCTGCTCGGCGTAGAAGGCGCCGGGGGGATCGGCGTGGTCGACGTGGACCTCGCCGTCGGCGGCGATCCGGAGCCGGTAGCCCTGGGCCGGGAGGCTCGGGTCGACCCTGGTGCGGCGGGTGCCCCCGGCCGGGGCCCGCGCCGTGCCGTCGAGGTCGAGCCGGCGGGGCCGGGGGAGCAGGGCCGGTGGGCCTGCGGTCGGCGGCGGCGGCACGGGTGCCGGGAGGAGGTCTGCCGTCGGCTCAGCGCCGGGGCATCTTGATGGCCCGGTCGGCGATGATGTTCTTCTGGACCTCGGTGGTGCCGGCGCCGATCGAGGTGTAGCGCTGCCAGACGTAGTTGTGGGTCCAGTGCCCCTTGTCGACGGCGTCGGGGCCGCCCTTGGCCAGGGCGCCGAGGGGCCCGAGCATGTCGACGCCGAGCTCGGCGATGGTCTGGGAGAGGAAGCTCCACTGGAGCTTGGCGAGGGGGACCTCGGGCCAGTTGGGCTGTCCCTTCAGGATCTTCGACAGGGCCCGGGCGTTGAGGAGCCGGGTCAGCTCGAGCTGGGTCCACACCCGGGCCACCCGGTCGCGGAGCCCGGGATCCTCGAGGGCCTCGGGGCTGTGGCGGCGGGCGGTGGCGATGAGGTTGTCGAGCTCGATCCGCATCGACACCGAGAGCCCGGCGGTGCCGACCCGCTCGTGGCCGAGGGTGCCCATGGCCACCTGCCAGCCCTGGTTCTCCTCGCCGAGCCGGTAGGAGGCCGGGACCCGGGCGTCGTCGAAGACGACCTCGCAGAAGAGCTCCCCCCCGGTGATGTCACGGATGACCTGCACCTCGATGCCGGGCAGCTCCATGTCGACGATGAGGGCGCTGATGCCGTCGTGCTTGGCGCCCCGCTCGATCGAGGTCGGGTCGGTGCGGACGAGGAAGAGGCCCCATTTGGCGAGATGGGCCGTGGAGATCCAGATCTTCCGGCCCTTCACGACGTACTCCTCGCCGTCGCGCACGGCCGTGGTCCGGAGGTTGCCGAGGTCCGAGCCGGCCTCCGGCTCGGTGAACCCCTGACACCAGTGCTCGCTGGCGTCGAGGATCCCCGGCAGCCACCGCTGCTGCTGCTCCTCGGTCCCCCACCGGAGGATCATGGGGCCGATCTGCCAGATGCCGTTCGTGTTGTAGATGCCCGGCGACTTGGCCCGGGCCATCTCCTCGGCGTAGATGGCGTTCTGGGAGACGGTGGCCTCGCGGCCCCCCCAGGCCCTGGGCCAGTTGATGGCCGCCCAGTGGCCCTCGTGCATCCGACGCTGCCAGGCCTGGCGCCGGAGCATCGTCCGGCGGTCGGGGTCGTGCTCGTCGCCGATCTCCCCCTCGGCGTTGAACTCGGGCAGGTGCACCGCCAGCCACGCCTTGAGCTCCTCGCGGAAGGCCTCGTCCTCGGGCGTGAATGAGAAGTCCACCTGTCGTCCTCCGGGTCCTCGGTCCGGTCCTCCCGCCGCCCGCCTCAGCGGCGGCGGTCGAGGACCTCGGGGTTCACGATGTTGTGGGGCCGGGCGCCGGCCAGGAGCCGGCAGAGGTCGTCGGCGATCGTGGCGGTGTGGTTGGCCTCGGTGTCGTAGGTGGCCCCCCCGATGTGGGGGGTGAGCACCACCCGGTCGAAGGTGGTGAGGGGGTGGTCGGGGGGGAGGTGCTCGCCCACGAAGTGGTCGAGGCCGGCGGCGACCACCTTGCCCGAGGACAGGGCGTCGACGAGGGCGTCGGTGTCGTGCAGCTGTGCCCGGGCCGTGTTCAGGAAGACGACGCCGTCCTTCATGGCGGCGAACTGCTCCCGGCCGATCATGCCGGCCGTCTCCTCGGTCACGGGGGCGTGGAGGGAGACGACGTCGGCCACCGCCAGGAGCTCCTCGAGGGAGTGGGTGGCGTCGGGGGCGTAGGGGTCGTAGGCGACGACCCGCATACCAAGCCCCTCGAGGCGCCACCGCATGGCACGGCCCACGGCGCCCAGGCCGACGAGGCCTGCGGTCCGGCCTGCGAGCTGCCAGGCCCGGTAGCGCTGGTAGGGGATGGTCCCGTTCTTGTAGATCTCCCCGGCCCGGACGTCCTTGTCGGCGCCCACCACCCCCCGGGTGGCGGCGAGGAGGAGGGCGACCCCCAGCTCGGCCACGGCGTCGGCGTTGCGGGCCGGGGCGCGGAGGACGGGGACGCCGGCGGCGGTGGCGGCGGCGACGTCGACGTTGTTGGGGTCGCCCCGGCAGCTCGCCACGGCCAGGAGGGGTTGCTCGAAGAGGGGCCCGGCGCAGCGGTCGGCCTCCACCACGACCACGGTGGCCTCCTCCTCGGCCACTCGCTGGGCGAGCTGCTCGGCGTCGTAGATCCGGAGGGGGTCGTGGTCGATCCAGGGGTCGACCACGAGCTCTGCCAGCTCCTGCAGGGTGTCGAGCCCGGGCCCCCGGACAGGGGCGGTCACCAGGGCCCGGCGCTTCGCCTCGGCCAATCGACCCTCCTCGTCAGGTCGTTCATAATGACCCAACGATGACGAGCGTGTCAGGTTCGCTCACGGTGGGGATCGACATCGGCACCACCGCCACCAAGGCGGTGGCCGTCGACGAGGACGGCCACGTCGTGGCGCGGTCCCGGGTGCCCCATCGTCTCCGGATGCCCGAGCCCGACCTCATCGAGCACGACGCCGGGCAGGCCTGGAGGCGGGGCCCGGTGCAGGCCATGGCCGAGCTCACCTCGACGGTCCCCGAGCCCGTCGGGGTCTGCATCACGGCCATGGTCCCCTCCCTCACCCCCGTCGACGCCCGGGGTCGGCCCATCGGCCCGGGCCTCCTCTACGGCGATGCCCGGGGGCGTCCCGACCCGGCGACGGGAGGGTCGGACGAGGGCACCTCGGCGATGCCCGACGCCGTCGGGTTCCTCAAGTGGGCGGTGCAGGAGTCGCCCGGCGCCTTCGGCTACTGGCCGGCCCAGGCCGTCGCCTCCTACGCGCTGGCCGGGGTGCCGGCCATCGACACCGCCATGGCCATGACCCTGGGCAACCTCCGGCACGGGACCGACTGGGACATGGCCGTGTTGAAGGACATCGGCGTCGACCCCGGCCAGCTCCCGTCGGTCTTCCCGATGGCCGGGCCGTCCGGCACGATCCGCGGCACCGATGCGGTCCTGGCGCCCGGCACCGTCGACGCCCTCTGCGACCAGATCGTCTCGGGGGCCGAGCACACCGGTGACGTCCTCGTGATCTGCGGCGCCACCCTCATCGTCTGGGCCGTCGTCGACGACTGGATCGAGGCGCCCGGGCTCTGGACGGTGCCCCACATGGTCCCCGGCAAGGTGCTCGTGGGAGGTCCGTCCAACGCCGGCGCCCTCTTCGTCGACTGGGCCCGGGCCCTCCTCGACGGCGGCTTCCGGCGCGCCCCTCGGCCGCCGAGGCGTTCACCGCGACCCTCCGCCCGTGCCGCCGGCGCCGCCGCCCCCGTCCAACCCGGCCCCCTCGAGGCCGCAGCCTGGGGCGCCCCCCGGGCCGGCGACCCGGGCCGGGTCCCGGTGTGGCTCCCCTACATCCGCGGCGAGCGGGCGCCCTTCCACGACACGACGCTGCGCTCGAGCATCCACGGCCTCGACATCACCCACGACGCCGCCGCGCTCGAGCGGGCCGCCTACGAGGCGAGCGGCTTCGTGGTGAGGGCCATGCTCGACCGCGCCGGGATCACGGCCAGGCGGATCGTCGCCAGCGGTGGGGGCACCCGGGTGGTCCCCTGGATGCAGGCCCTCGCCGACGCCACGGGGCTTCCCGTCGACGTGGTGGCGGTCCACGAGGGCTCGGCCCTGGGCGCCGCCTTCATGGCCCGGATGGCCGCCGGCCTCGAGACCGACATCAACGACGCCGGCCGGTGGGCGGCGGTGGGGTGCCGGGTCGACCCCGACCCCCGTTGGCAGGAGGCGGCCACCGAGCGCTATGCCCGGTTCGTCGCCCTCGGGCCCTCCTGACGCGGGCAGGGCGCCGCCGCCGCTGGTCCGCCGCTTCCAACCCCCGAGCGGCCTCTGCCATGCTGGATCGCAGGAGGTGGACGGTGAGCCCCAAGGACCGGGGCGCCGATCGGGAGACCGGCGCCGAGGAGTGGATCTTCCCCTTTGAGGCCGAGCTCCACGCGGTCTCTCCGGGACTGCACGACGCCCAGAGCGCCTGGCTCTCGCAGATCGACTCCCTGGAGGCGCCGGACCGCAAGACCCACGAGCTCGTCCGGATGGTCTGCACCGTCATCCGCCGGAACCCCCCGGGCGTCGCCCGCCACGCCATGCTGGCCGCGGAGGTGGGGGCGACCTGGGAGGAGGTGGCGGGAAGCATCATGCTGACCGAGCCCGCCTTCGGACTGCTCAACGTCGTCGAGGCCCTCCCCTGGGCCCGGCGGGGATGGGAGCGGGGCCGCCGCACCTTCCGGGCCCAGCCGGACGGCCGCGGGAAGCCGGCTCCGGCACCGACTGCGGGTAGCGGCTCGCGATCCTCGGTTGGGAAGGCGGCGAAGCGGCCGAAGACCGCCAAGACCGCCAAGACCGCCAGGAACGCCAAGAAGGCGACGAAGGCTCAGAAGGCGACGAAGGCCCGCTGACGGGCGGTGCCCGGTCCGTCAGCGGGCGGGCCTGGCCGGCGCGCCGCCCCCGAAGAGGCCCCGGTGCACCATGGTGGTGAGCGAGTCCAGGGCCCCGGCGTCGACGGGCTCACCGGCGAAGAGGCGGAGCTGGTGGAAGCGGTCGAGCATCGCCACCACCGCCTCGGCGGCGGCGGTGGGGTCGATGCCGGCCCCGTGGCCGCTCTCGACGACGCGGCCGGCGAGGGCCCGGGCCACCCCGCCGGCGGCGGCGTGGGCCTGGGCGCTCAGCTCGGTGTCGCTCATCACGAGGTCGGTCCAGGCCCGGAGCACCGGGGCGTAGCGCTGCCAGGCATCGGAGAACTGGCCGACCCACTGACGGAGCTCCTGCCAGCCGTCCTGGCCGGACCCGACGGGGCCGAGGCTCGAGTCGAGCGCCCCCACCACCTCGCCGGCCTCGGCCACGAGGGCACGGAGGAGATCCTCCTTGTTGGAGAAGTAGAGGTAGAAGGTGCCGTGGGAGGTCCGGGCCACCTTCACGATGTCGTCGACCCGGGCGGCGTGGTAGCCGCGGCGGGCGAAGACGACCATGGCGGCGTCGAGGAGCTTCCTCATGGTCTTGCGGCCCTGGGTCCGGAGGGCCCGCTTGCTGGCAGGCTCGCCCGTCACCGCCGGCTCGGCCTGGCCGCGTCGCCGACCCCCGCCGCCCGAGGAGTTCGACCGGCCCTTCGCCCGGGCCCCCGGACCGGTCACCGACCGAGAGGCGGCCCTGCCGGTCGCTCGGGCCCCGGACGACGCCGCGCCCCGCCCCGCATCCTCCCCGCCGGCCTGGCCCGGCTCGCGGACCGAGTGGGCGGGCCCCATTGGCCGCCGATCGTAGCGACCGGTGGTGTCGCCGGGGAGGGCCCGTGCGGGCGTGCCGCGGCGGGCCCCGGGCTGGCCGATCAGGCCGCTCCGATGGTGCCGTTGGGCTCGAAGGCCACCTTCAGGGCGCCGCTTCGGTCCTGACGGGCGAGCGCCTTGAGGGCGTCCCACCAGTCCTCGAGGGCGAAGCGGTGGGTGAGCATGCCCGACAGGTCGACCCTGCCCTCTGCGGCCATGTCGAGATAGTGGGCGATGGCGTGCTTGCGGACCCCGTCCACCTCCTCGACGCCGAAGGCGTTGGACCCGGCGATGGTGAGCTCCTTGAAGTACACCGGCGTCCACTCCCAGCGGCCCGGGGTGGAAACGCCGGTCTGCACCAGGGTCCCCCGCTCGGCCAGCACGCGGACACCGACCTCGAAGGTCTCGGGCCTCGCCACCGTGTCGTAGACGACGTGGACGCCACCGGGGTGGGCGACGGGGAGGCCGTCGAAGGGGGCGTGGAGGACGCCGCCCGACCAGGCCGCCACCTGCTCCACGACGGCCAGCCGGGGCTCGTGGTCGACGACGAGGGTGGCGCCGAGCTTCGAGACCATCGCCGCCTGGGCCGGGAACCGGGCCACGACGGCCACCTCGACGTCGGGGTGGAGGGCCCGGAGGGCGGCCACTGTCGTGCAGCCCAGGGCGCCGGCCCCGTAGACGAGGACGCGGCCGCCCGGAGGCGGGGGATGGTGGACGACGGCGTGCATGGACACGGCGAAGGGATCGGCGAGCACGGCGAGCTCGTCGGGGAGCCCGTCGGGGACCGGCACCAGCATCGAGTCGTGGGCGGCGAGCCGCTGGGCCCAGGCCCCGGGGGCGTCGGTGGCCACCCCGACGTGGACGCCCGGCCCCAGGGCCCCGGAGGTGAAGCTCCAACACAGGCTCAGGTCGCCGGCCCGGCAGGCCGGACAGGGGGGGTCGACCCCCCGGGGGCCACAGGTGAGCCAGGGGTTGAGGACCACCCGCTGGCCGACCTCGACGCCGGACGCCGCCGGGCCCATCTCGACCACCTCGGCCACCACCTCGTGGCCGGGCACGTGGGGGATGGAGGAGAAGGCCGACATCGGGTTGTCGACGTCGCCCTCGCCGAAGTCGCCGAGGACGAGCTTGGCGTCGGACCCGCAGACACCCGAGAGACGCGGGGCGAGGACGACCCAGTCGGGTGCCACGAGCCGGGGCTCGTCCATGTCGTGGAGCCCGAAGGGCAGCGTGAGGAGCCGTTCCTCGAGCTCGTCGACCGGTACCGGTCGGGCCTCGGAGGGATCGGCCGGCGCGCCGAAGACGAGCGCCTTCATCCTTGCCACCTCATACCACTCCCTTCTCCCGGAGCTCTTCGAGCTCCGCC
>JAGWNV010000142.1 GCA_028872975.1 Acidobacteriota bacterium | reverse complement strand
CCGCAGTAGAGGAGGCGCCGCAGCGCCTGGACAGTAGCCCCCACCTCCGTGCCGCAGGCGTCCTCCATCGCCGCACACGCGCTCATCTGATAGGCGACGGGGCAGATTCCGCAGATGCGGGCCGTGATGTCGGGAGCTTCGGTGAAGTGCCGGCCCACAAGGAGCGCTTCGAAGAACCGGGGAGGTTCGAAGATCTCGAGCGCGACGCCGCTGACGCGGCCGTCGGTGACCTCGAGGCGGAGCGAGCCCTCGCCCTCGACCCGGGCGAGGCCCTCCACGGCGATCGACCGGGTCCCGTTCGATCCGTGGGTCATCGCCGCCCTCCTTGCCGCGTTTGGGTTCGCAGAGACACCGGCACGGCGCCACCCCTGGCGTCTGCCTCGTCTCGAAAGGCCGGAGCCCCGGCGTTGAAGGTCCGAAACAGACGGGCGACGTCGAGAGGGGAGGAGCCTTCGGCGACGAGTCCTGCCGACAGGGCTGCCGTGTTGGTCGTGGCGGCGGGACCGAAGCAACCGAAGCAGCCCCGGCCCACGGCCGGGCACAGGGCGCCGCACCCGGTCCTGGTCACCGGACCAAGGCACGGCGTGCCGTGGGCGACGAGGACGCAGACGTTGCCTCGCTCCTTGCACTGCTGGCAGACAGAGTGGCCGGGGACGGCCGGCCGGCGGCCGGCGACGAAGGCGGTGATCACCTCGAGGAGCTGACGGCGGTCGACGGGACAGCCATGGAGCTCGAAGTCGACGGCCACGTGGTCGGCGATTGGGGTCGAAGTCTCCAGGGAGACCAGGTACTCGGGGTGGGCGTAGACCGTCCCGGCGTACTGTCCGGCAGCAGCGAAGTTCCTGAGCCCCTGGATCCCCCCGGCGGTGGCGCAGGCGCCGATGGTGACGAGCCGACGCGAGGCTTGGCGGACCTCCCTGATGCGCGCCGCGTCGGCGGCCGTCGTGATCGATCCCTCGACGAGCGACAGGTCGTACGGCCCCTCCACCTCAGCGCTCGACATCTCGGTGAAGTGGGCCATCCTGACGGTCGTGGCCAGGGCCAGGAGCTCCTCCTCGCAGTCGAGGATGCTGAGCTGGCAGCCGTCGCAGGAGGCGAACTTCCACACCGCCACGCTGGGCGTGTGCCCGCCGGGCGTCACCGCTCACGCTCCAGGAGGAGCCCGGGGACGGCGCCGTCGTAGGTGACGACCGGACCGTCCCTGCACAGCAGCAACGGCCCAAGCTGACAGTGCCCGCACCACCCCAGGCCGCACTGCATGTTCCGCTCCAGGGAGATGCGGATGCGAGAGGGCTCGACGCCCCGGTCGAGCAGCGCCCGGGCCGTGAACCGCATCATGATCTCGGGACCGCACACGAGCGCCGAGGTCCGGGCCGGGTCGTACTCGAGAGGGCCGAGCAAGGAGGTCACCAGGCCCACGTGGCCCCTCCAGCCCCGGTCGGCGACGTCAACCGTCACGGCGACGCGCGCACCGCGGGTCGCCCAGACCTCGAGGTCCTCTCCGAACATGACCTGTGCCGGGGACCGGGCGCCGACGACGACGAAGACCCTTTCCACGCGGGGCGACGCCAGTAGCTGGTGGATGGCGCCCCGCAGCGGTGCCAGGCCGATCCCGCCAGCCGCCACCACGACGTCCCCGGCGGCGCCTTCGATCCCCCAGTCCGTCCCGAAGGGGCCCCGGACCCCGACGAGGGTCCCCGGCGGCGCCGTGCACATGGCGTGGGTGACCGGCCCCACGTCTCGGACCGTGTGCTCGACGACAGGGGCGTCCCCCGGAGGGCTGCTGACCGAGATGGCCGCCTCGCCTACACCGAAGGCGCTCAGCATGTGGAACTGACCGGCACGAAACGGCCACGGGCGGCCGCCCTGGGGCTCGAGCGCGAGGGTGACGACGTCGTCGGACTCCCGTCGCCGGTCCACCACCCGGTGGAGGACCGGCCGCATGGGCGCCCCCGGGGCGCCCGCAGGAGCCGCCCCGGTCGTGCCGGTTGCCGTCTCAACGGGCAAGGGGAGCCTCGTAGAGGTCGAGGAGTCGCAGCCGGGTGGCTTGGAGTCGGTCGATGAGCACGGCGCTGACCCGCTGGAGCAGCAGGTAGCCGACGGAGGGGTCGGCAGCCGCCTTTGTCCGCAGGCAGACGGCGTCGAGGGCGACGGCGCCGACCGGCTCGAGGGCCCGGGCGTCGAACTGCGAGCGGTAGGGCGGCACCATCCAGCTCCAGCCCACGACGTCTCCGGGGCCCGTCGTCTCGATCACGAGCGGTCCCCGCACCGGCGAGCGCACCTCTATTGCCACGCGGCCTCGGCGGAGCAGGTAGAAGGTGTCGGCCGGCGATCCTTCGACGAGGAGCAGGGCGCCCGCCTCGAAGGCCACGTTGCGGGCGCATCCCGCCAGCTCCTCGATGATGGGGGCGGGGAGCCCGGAAAGGAGCGGATGCGCCGTGACGACCTCGGCGACGTCGCGGCGGATCACGGCGCCACCCGGGCCGACCCAGTCGGGGCGCCGGCGGCTGTGGAACCAGGGCCGAAGGTGCCGTCGCTGGCGCGAATGGCGGCCGCCTCCTCGGTCAGGTCGATGCCCACCGGGCACCACGTGATGCACCGGCCGCAGCCGACGCAGCCGGACATGCCGAATTGGTCCCACCACGTCGAGAGCTTGTGGGTCATCCACTGCCGGTAGCGGGCCCTCGTCGACGATCGCACGGCGTTGCCGTGCAGGTAGGAGTGATCCAGGTCGAAGCACGAGGCCCAGGTCCGCGTGCGTCGGACCTCTCCGGTGACGTCGGTGGTGTCCCGGACGTCGCTGCAGAAGCAGGTGGGGCACACCGAGGTGCAGTTCCCACAGGCGAGACAACGCGCCGCCACCTCGTCCCAGCGAGGGTGCTCGAGGTTCCGGGCCAGCAGCCCGGGGAGGTCGTCGGTGTCGAGCGATCGGCCCATGGCGGCTCGGGCCCGCTCCAGCAGGTCCTCCCTCGCTCCCAGTTCGGCATCGGTGGCCGGGCGCGTGGCCAGGGCGCTCAGGACCCGCGCCCCCCGGTCGGTCCCGGCCCGGACCAGGAAGCGATGTCCTGCCTCGTCGTCCAACTCGGTCAAGGCGAGGTCGAAGCCGTCTGCCGCCGCGGGCCCCGTGCCCATCGACGTGCAGAAGCAGCTCCCTCCCGGCTCTGCGCAGTCGACGACGACCAGGAAGGCCCGCTCCCGGCGCGTCTCGTAGCCGGGATCGGCCACCGGGGGGCGCCCAAGGACGCCGTCGAGGACGGCCAGGGCAGCCAGCTCACACGGACGCGCACCGATCACGGCCATCGGGGCCCCGGCGACGGGCGGCTCGGAGACGACCAGGGCGCCGTCGCGCTCCCAGGCTCGCCAGACCTCCTGGACCGGGGGGAACACTGCTGCCTTCCAGGAGGCCGGGCCGACGGCCCAGGCGAAGTACCGGCGGTCGTCGGAGTGGACGAGGCGGTAGTGGCCGGGCGCCTGCCGGTCGTGCCATCCCCGAGGGAGATCGCCCACCCCCCGGATCGCCCCAGGCACGATGGCGCCGTCGCGGACGACGGGACCGGCGGGTTCGAATCCCGCCTCTCGGAGGGCGCCGATCAGTCCGTCCAGCCCGACGTCGTCGATGACCACGACGTCGTCGTGCCCCATGTCTGCACGGTAGCGGCGGAGGGTCCGGGTGCCCAGGGCCGCTGGTCCCTTTCGGCCGCTGTTCGGCGGCGAATTTCCTGCTCAGGCCAGGAGCGTGGCGAGGACGCTCCCCGTGTCGGCGAGATCGGGGACGAGCCGGTCGGGGTCGAGGCCGTCGAGGGCGCCGATGCCCTCCCGGCCGGTCCCCACGAGGAGGCAGTGGGCGCCACCGGCCCGGGCGCACCGGAGGTCGTTGGCGGTGTCGCCGATCACCCAGGCCTCCGACGGCGCGAACCGGTCCCGGCGGAGCCGGGCCACCCGGTCGAGGGCGATCGGGACGAGCCGGTCCCGGTCGGCGTGGTCGCTGCCGTAGGCGCCGACGGCGAAGTCGAAGAACCCGGCCAGGCCGAAGACGTCGACCTTCACGAAGGCATTGGGCTCCACGTTCCCGGTGAGGAGGGCCTGGCGGACGCCGTCGGTGCCCGCCAGCGCCTCGAGCAGGTCCCGCACCCCGGGCTGGGCGAAGCCCTCCTCGGCGATGCGCCCCCGCCACTCGGCGAGGCGGCGCTCGGCCACGGCGAGAGCGGCTGGAACCAGCCTCGCCGCCCGGTCGGGCGGGAGGCCGCCGGCGGCGAGGATCTCGCCGACGATCTGGGGGTCGGTCTTCCCGCCCATGGAGATGTGGGGCACCGTCGCCATCCCTGCCACTTCGGCGGCGCCGGCCTCGAGGGCCTGGCGTCCGACAGGGCCGGTGGAGACGAGGGTGCCGTCGATGTCCCAGAGGACGAGCCGGTGGATCACCGATCGCGGTACCCGGGAGGGCCGAACCGGTCGGTGATGCTCGGCGACTCCAGCCAGGCGTCGACGGCTTTGTCGCCGAGCTCCCCCACCGGCATGGCCGGATCGAGCCACCGGGGCCGGCCCAGCCGCCAGGTCCCCCCGGCCCTCCCGAGCTCGCAGAGGAGCTCGGCGAAGGGGACCGAGGTGCCCGCCGACCCGAACCCGAAGACCCGCTCGGGGCCGAGGGCGGCGTTCATCTCGGCCCGCCCCCGGACGAGGCGCCGGTAGTCGTTGCGGTCGAGCTCGCCGGCATGGGCGGCGAGGGCGTCGAGGACCTCGTCCAGGCGGTCCTCGGCGAAGCCCAGCGCCGCCGTGGGGAGGGGGAGATCGGCCCAGAGCCCCCAGAGCCAGAGCCGCCGCCCGCCGACGGCCCGGTCGCCGTCGCCGTCGCCCAGGCCGGCCCCGAGGGTGAGGGCGGCCCGGCCCACGACCTCGTGGCCGCGGTGGCGGTCGTGGGGGCTCGGCGCCACGAGGATCCGGGGGTCGAGCTCGACGAGGACCGGGGCGAGGCGGTCGGCCAGGGCCCGCGTCGAGGGCCCCACCTCGGCGCCCGAGAGGGGGTCGCCCAGGGGAGGGTCGAGGACGAGGCTCTCGAAGCGCGCCCGCCGGCAGGCCTCGGTCACCTCGGCGCGCCGCCGGTCGGCCTCGTCGGGCCGGCCGAGGCTGCAGGTGACGTTC
Source organism: Acidobacteriota bacterium (assembly GCA_028872975.1). GTDB lineage: Bacteria > Actinomycetota > Acidimicrobiia > Acidimicrobiales > UBA8190 > UBA8190. The sequence continues at coordinate 1,710 of JAGWNV010000142.1, read as the reverse complement.
ACCACCCGCCAGCCGTGGTCGCGCAACGCCATGAGGGTGGCCGGGGCGCCGATGCACTCGTCGTCGGCGTGGGGGGCGAGGTGGACCACGACCCCGGCGCCGGCGCTCACGACGCCCGGTCCCGGTCCCGGGCGCGCACCGCCTCCACCAGGGGGCCGGCCCAGTCGAGCGCGGCGGCGCCGTCGCGGTAGCTCCGGCCCAGGTGGTCCAGCCAGGCACAGGACTCGTCGAGGCCTCCCGGTCGGTTCCGGGCGAGCCACCGGTGGCGATGGGCCTCGACGACCCCGCCGAGACGGTCGGCGAGGGCGGCCCGGACGGGGGTCGGCACCGAGAGGAGGGTCCCGTCGCCCTCGAGGCGGGCGCCGGCGTCGGCGAGACAGAGCCGGACGAGCTCGGCGGAGGCGAGGAGGTCCTCGACGGCGAGCCGGCCGTGGTCGGTGGTGGGCCGGGCCCGGCGGAGGGTCTCGCCGGCGCCGTCGCGGGCGGCCTCCACCGCCTCGAGATGGACGGAGGAGACGTCGGAGCCCATGGCCGGGCCCACGGGGAGCTGGGGGAAGTAGAGGTGGAGGACGAGGGCCGAGATGTTCGGCACCTCGAGCGGTTGGAGGGTGTGGAGGTCCCCGAGGGCGACGACCGCCTCGCCCAGTGCCCCCGACGGGTCGCCGTAGCAGTGGCGGTCGAGGAGGGGCGCCAGCTCGGCGGGCCCGAGGCCGGCGTTGGACGACAGGCACCACCCGAAGGCGGCAGCGGCGGCGAGCCCGGGGTCGGAGACGGGCAGGTGCTGGAGATGGCCCATGTCGCCCCAGTCGGTGACGAGGAGCCCCTCGGCGCCGTGCCCGGCCGCCGCCCCCGCCGCGGCCCGGCAGTTGTCGACGGCGTTCGTCACCCGACCCACCACCGAGAGCCAGCTCGACGTGCCCGGGCTGACCCACCTGGGCAGGCCGGCCTCGGCGATGGCCTCGAGGCGGGGGCCGAAGGGGTGGTTCGCCTCGTAGCCCCACTCGCAGACCGTCACCCCCTCGGGCAGCCCCCGGAGGAGATCGGGGTGGGCGGCGAGCATGTCGCCCCAGACGAGGAGGTCCCGTCCGGCCGTCGCCGGGAGCGACCGGAGGCGCCGGGCCCACTCGCCCCATTCGGCGTAGCGATTCGTCGGGAGGTCCCAGGGCTCGTCCAGGCCGACATGGAGCCGGCCGCCGGGAAGCACGCCGGTCAGGGTGTCGAGCAGCTCCTCGACGAGCCCGAAGGAGGCGGGGTTGGCGGGGTCGATGGTCGAGGGCGGCAAGGCCATGCCCATCGGCCCCCGGACCACTCCCCGGGCGATGCCGAGGGGCGCGTAGCGGTCGTGGAGGAGCCACCGCTCCATGTGCCCGAGGCAGTTCTGGTTGGCCACGAGCTCGACGTGCCGGGCTGCGCAGTGGTCGGCCAGGGCGGTGAGGTCGGCGGCGTCGTAGGGGTCGGCCGCCCGCCAGACCTCCTCGTGGCCCGGGTAGGCGAAGGTGTGCTCCATGTACAGCTGGACCTGGTTGACCTTCCAGGAGGCGAGGCGGTCGACCAGGGCGAAGAGGGTCTCGAGGGTGGGGACCTTGGTGCGGGAGACGTCGAGCATGACCCCGCGCACGGCGAGGTCGGGCCAGTCCTCGACGGTCCCCACGGGCAGGCCGCCCCGCTCGTCGGCCAGCTGGCCGAGGGTCTGCTCGGCGTAGAAGGCGC
>JAGWNV010000141.1 GCA_028872975.1 Acidobacteriota bacterium | reverse complement strand
CGTCGGTACTCGATGCCAGCCGCCTCGGCCTCGGTCCCCAGGGAGGCCACACCGGCCCAGGCCAGCTCGGAGTCGGTGAGCAGGCACAGGAGGCGGTCGACACCGTCGGCCACGAGCCGGCCCAGGTCCTCTCCGAGATCCCGGCCGCGGTCGCGACGCCCGGGACACAGCGTCAACCCCAGCCGGCCGGAACCGAGCAGGTCGGTGAGGACCCAGTCGACCCGGAGCCTGGCTTCGGCGTCGGCCGTGACCACGATCTGCTCGGCGTGCGAGCACGCCGACGCCAGCGCCCACTGCTTCTGCCCGGGGGACGCCTCGGGGAAGCCGAGGGTGTGGGCGGCGTAGCGGAGCAGGGCCACCTGGAGCTGGATCGGGTGGCGGTCCTCGTGGCAGAGGTCGCCGACGGTGCGGCGGAGCACCCGGAGGACCTCCCATGCTCGCACCAGCTGGGGCGAGTGCACCCCGTCGACCGCCTCGGGCAGCGGGGCTCGCAGGTCGGCGACGGCCCGGAGGGCGGTGGTGATGGCGATCGCCTGGCGCAGCTCCTCCGGTCCCTCCACCGGCGTGAGGAGGTAGAGCAGGTCGTTCTCGAACTTGGCGAGGTCCTTCAGGACGTGGCCGGGACCGGCGTGGGAGTAGTCGATCACCCAGACGTTCTCGTGGGCGTCGACCAGGACATTGGCGGGGTTCAGGTCGCCGTGGACGTAGGCCACGTAGTGGTAGTCGTGGGCCGGGACCCGGTGGCGGCCGAGGAAGCCCTCGTAGAAGCCGCACACACTCGGCAGCGTGAGGCCGCCCGGGAACTCGATCACCGGCCGGTCGCCGAAGCCCAGGGCGTCCACGGCGCGCCGCACCCCCTCCGCCAGGGCCGGCGAGAACCCGTAGTGCTCGAGCAGCGGCATCCGCTCGAACTGCGCGGCGGCGTAGAGAGGCCCGAGCACCTGCTCGAACACCTCGCGGACGAGGCCGACGAGGCGGCGGGTCGGGAGGTCGGCCCGGAACATCTCCTGCAGCGTCCGGACCCCGCCCTGGCCCATCGCCGCGTAGGAGTACTTGACGCCGGCCCTGTCGCCGAGGTCGACGTAGCCCTGGATGCGAGGGGCGTTGTTGCCGAGCACGGCCTCGACCCGCTCGAAGGAGACCCGCTCCTGGGCGATGGTGCGGTTGGGACCGACCTTCACGACGGACGGGGCCTGGCGGTGGCCGAGGGCGTCCTCGCTGGTCGCCCGCCACACGAGGCAGCCGGAGTAGCCGCCCGTCAGCGGCTCGAGGTCCACGTCGGTGCTGTCCCGGAAGAGGTGGGCGACGATGGCCCGGTCGTCCGGGTCGATCCCGCCCTGCGTGGCGCCGGCGTCGATGCGGGGCTCGAAGCCGCGGGGATGGGGGGGCAGCTGGAGCTCGCTCCCCGGGCGCAGCCAGTCGACGAAGTCCGCCAGGGACTCGAAGCATCGCACCCCGAGGATCTTCTCGAGCTGGGAGAGGGCGTTGAAGTGCTGGACCCGCGAGGCGCTCGCCGTGAGGGCGCTGCACGTGGCGAGGTCGTCGATCCCCAGGCGTGTCTTCAGGTCGTAGAGGAGGAAGCTCACCTTGGCCTCGGTCCACACGCCGACCACGCCGACACGGAGCGACGCCGTGCCGTCGGCGCCGGCGATCCTCTCGAGGAGGGCGGCCAGATCGGTCCCCTCCAGGTCGTTCAAGGTGAGCGAATCGACGAGATGCTCGTTCGCCCCCCTCGTGGTGGCGTCGTCCATCCCGAGCACGAGCCTGGCGCCGCGTGAGCCCTTGACACAGTGGGCCCCGAACCGCTCGAGATGCTCGCGTTGGGAAGGGTCGGCGGGGTCGTGCCAGTCGCGGATGTGGACGACGTCGATCTCGTCCTCGGGCAGGCTCCGGGCCCAGTCGACGAGCTGGGCGAGCGGACCGGTGGAAGGGAACGGCCCGAGCAGCCGGGTCGACTCGGCGTGGCCGACGTGGAGGAGGTTGGGCAGCGGGTCGTGCGGCCCGATGGGATCCACGAAGTCCCGCTGCAGGCACTGGGTGATGAGCACGCTGCGCACGTCGCTCACGCGATCGACCGGCGTGGACGTCTCACCGGGTGAAGCCCCGCACGGCGGCGACGGCCTCCCGCTGGCTGAGCTTGGTGCCCTCGGCGAAGACGGTCTCGAATCGACGGTCGCCCAGCGCGTGGCGGACCTGGTCGACGAGCTCGGCCTCCCCGCGCCGGTGCACGGGCCACGTGCTCATGCCCGCCCGGCGCCGGAAGCCCTCGGCGGCGCCGGCCAGCACCGCCGCCTGCTCGAAGGCGCCCGTGGCGGACGCCAACTGGGCATAGGCGGCCAGGCAGACCGTCATGTACCGGGTGGTGCGGAGGGCCTCGCTCATCTCGAGCGCCTCGTCCAGCTGCTCCCGGGCCTCCTCCAGGCGACCGTGGGCGATGGCCTGGGCGCACATCTGCATGCGGTACCCGGCGTTGAGCCAGTCGAAGTCGAACCGCTCGGCCAGGAGGCGCATCTCGTGGAGGTGCGCCTCCGCCAGGTCGAGACGGCCCGCCGCCATCTCCAGCGCAGCGGCCGTGTACTCGGCAAGGGCGGTCCAGAACGGCTCGTCCAGGCCTCGGAGGTGTCGCAGGCAGAGCTCCACCTCTCGCCGGGCGCCGTCGAAGTCCCCGACGATCGGCGAGCTCCACGCCAGCCCCATCTGGCACAGGGCAGCCAGCAGCGGGTCCTCCACCTCCTCGAGCAGCGGCGTGAGCCGCCGGCGCGCCGCCATGGCCCCGGTGTCGTCGCCGATCTCGCACGCGGTCACGAGGTCCGTCCACTCGAGCTCGGCACGGGTGCGGACGCCGAGCGAGCCGGCGAGGGGCTCGAGCGCCTCCACCCACGGCCGGGCCTCGGCCTGGCGGTCCCGCAGGTGCCAGAACGGCCACAAGATCCGGAACAGATGGGGAAGCTGGGCCGGTTCGTGCTCCACGTGCCATCGCACGGCGTCGGCCACGTTCCGGGCCTCGCCTTGCAGCACCTCCAGCCACGTGCCCTGGCCGGTGCCGCCCCGCAGTGGGCGGTCGGCCCGCTCCACCAGCGCCCGGTAGTACTCGGCGTGCCGGCGCCGGACCTCCTCGACGTCAGGTCGCGACGCCAGCCGCTCGGCCACGAAGGCACGCACCGTCCCCAGCATCGAGCAGCGCGGGCCGGGAGCACCGGCGTCGAGCTGAACGAGACTGTGCCTGACGAGCGCCTCGGAGAGGGCGAAGGCCCGGTCCTCGTCCAACGCCGCCACCTGTGCGGCGGCGGTGACGGTCCAGCCGTCGACGAACACCGCCACCGTCTCCAGCAGCGACCGCTCGTGGTCGTCGAGCAGCCCCACGCTCCATCCCACCGTCGCCCGCAGCGTCCGCTGCCGTTCGGGAAGGTCCACCGCTCCCGCCCCCAGGGCGTCCAACGAGGCGGCGAGGCGCTCCAGCAGGTCCTGGGGGTCGAGGAGCCGGGTCCGGGCCGCGGCCAGTTCGATGGCCAGCGGGAGGCCTTCCAGGCGGCGGCAGATCTCCGCCACCGCCGCCGCGTTGTCCGGGCTCAAGGCGAAGCCGGGGCGCACCGAGCGCGCCCGGTCGACGAACAAGGCCGCCGCCGGTGACCCGGCCACGTCGTCGCACCCGGACGTGCCGGCATCGCCGGGGACGGGCAGCGGCGACACGGGATACTCGCGCTCGGCGGCGAGGTCCAAGGCGGTGCGGCTGGTGGCGAGGACCACGATGCCGGGGCATCGGGACAGCAGCTCGCCGACGTCGGTGGCGGCACCCACCACGTGCTCGAAGTTGTCCAGGATCAGCAGCACCCGGTCGTCGCCGAACCCTTCGGCCAGGACCTCGAGGGGTGCCTCGGCCCCGCCGAGGTCGGCGCCCACCGACCGGGCGATGGCTTCGAGGACCAGGGCCGGATCGCTCACGGGAGCGAGCGCCACGAACGCCATGTCCTCGCCGTACCGGTCGGCCAGGCGTTCGGCCACCGCCATCGCCAACCGGGTCTTCCCGACGCCCCCCGGCCCGGTCAGCGTCACCAGCCGCGTCCCCGCCTGATCGAGGAGCTCGGCCACGTCGCGGACGTCCGAGTCCCTCCCGACGAGCGAGGTGGCCCCCACCGGGAGCAGCCGTTGCCGGTGGGGGACCGCCGGTCCCGGGGGTGCCGTCGTCGGGGCCACATCTCGGGTGCTGGCGAACCGCTCGCTCAGGAGGGTGGCCAGGTCGTCGCGCACGAGCCTGCCCAGCTCGGCCGGCGTGGCAAAGGTGCGGTAGGAGGACGCCGCCTCCTCCCTGATCCGATCGAGCAGCGCCGTGAGTCGTGGCTCGCGATCGGGGGCGGGCGCCTTGATGTAGAGCAGCCGCGGCAACCCGGCCGAGAGGTCGAACTCGTCCTCCAGGCCCGAGATCGCCATTCCGGGACCGATCCACCCGTAGCGCTGCCAGTACAGCCCGATGAAGATGTCACTCTGCTCGAGGTAGGCCCGGTAGACGTCCTGTGGCGGGTGCGGGCGCGCCCCGAGCTCAAAGAGCACCGGCGTCATCCGCAGCGCGGCGACGGCCCGCGACACGGCCTGCCTCTCGGAGGCCAGCTCGCCCATCGTGGAGCTGACGAACACACGGAGCCGCTGGTCCGGAGTGCGGATGTCCATCTGGCCCGAGCTGCTGGTCACCGATCGCCCCCGTTGATCAGGCGCAGTCTGCTCGTCGGCGGACGTGCCCGGCAACATCCCCCGACCGGCCCAGCCGCCGCCCCGGGCGCCGTCGCCGCCCCCGGCCCGCCTCTGTCCGTTCCCTGGGGACCGGCCGCCCTCGGTCTCAACCAGGAGAGGAGGAAGCCCGCCGGTTCGCCCCGCGCTGGCGGGATCGCGTCATCTGATCGAGGACCACCTTCCTGAGACGGACGGCGTTCGGGGTCACCTCGACGCATTCGTCCTCGCCGATGAACTCGAGGGACTGCTCGAGCGACATCTGCAGGTGCGGGGTGAGCCGCACGAGCTCCTCCGCCGTCGAGGAACGGTAGTTCGTGAGCTTGCGCTCCTTGGTCGGGTTGACGTCCATCTCGTCGGCCCGGGCGTTCTCGCCCACCACCATGCCCTCGTACACGTCGACCCCCGGTCCGACGAAGAGGGTGCCGCGGTCCTCGAGGGACATGAGCGCATAGGTCGTGGTGGCGCCCCGGCGGTCGGCCACCATCGACCCGTTGCGCCGCACCCGCAGCGCGCCATGAGCCGGGTCCCACCCGTCGAACACGTGATGGAGGACCCCGGTACCCCGGGTGGCGACGAGGAACTCGGTGCGGAAACCCACGAGCCCTCGGGCCGGGATGCGGTAGTCCATCCGCACCCACCCCGTCCCGTGGTTCACGAGCTCCCGCAACAGGCCCAGCCGGAGGGCGAGGAGCTGCGTCACGGTCCCCAGGTACTCCTCGGGCACGTCGACGGCCAGGCGCTCCATGGGCTCGTGGACCTTCCCGTCGATCACCCGGGTGACGACCTGGGGCTTGCCCACGGTCAGCTCGAAGCCCTCACGACGCATCGTCTCGATGAGCACGGCCAGCTGCAGCTCGCCCCGGCCCTGGACCTCCCAGGTGTCCGGACGTTCGGTCCCCAGCACCCGCAGCGAGACGTTGCCCACGAGCTCGGCGTCGAGCCGGCCCTTCACCAGCCGGGCCGTCAACTTCGTCCCGTCCGAACCGGCCAACGGCGAGGTGTTGATGCCGATCGTCATCGACAGGCTGGGCTCGTCAACCAGGATGGGCGGGAGCGGGCGCGGCTCCTCGGGGTCGGCGAAGGTCTCGCCGATGGTCACCGAGGCGAAGCCGGCGACGCCCACGATCTCCCCCGGCCCGGCCGCCTCGACCTCGACCTGCTCCAGACCCTCGGAGGCGTAGAGCTCGGTGACCTTCCCGCGCTCGACCGAGCCGTCGAGACGGCACAGGGCGACGAGGTCGCCCCGGCGCAGGGTGCCGTGGTGGACCCTGCAGATGGCGAGGCGACCGACGTAGGGCGAGGCGCCGAGGTTGGTGACCAGCACCTGGAGAGGGTGACCGGGCTCGTAGGCCGGCGGCGGGACGCACCGGACGATGGTGTCGAAGAGCGCCGTCAGGTCGCTTGCCTCGGTGTCCTTCTCGGTGGAGGCCCACCCGCGCCGACCACTCGCGTAGAGCACCGGGAAGCCGATCTGGTCCTCGTCGGCGTCGAGGTCCAAGAAGAGCTCCTCCACCTCGTGGACGACCTCCGCGACCCGGGCGTCGGGCCGGTCCACCTTGTTGATCACCACGACCACCGGCAGCCGGGACTCGAGCGTCTTGCGCAGGACGAACCGGGTCTGCGGGAGGGGGCCCTCCGATGCGTCGACGAGCAGGAGCACCCCGTCGACCATGGCCAACGCCCGCTCGACCTCGCCGCCGAAGTCGGCGTGCCCGGGCGTGTCGACGATGGTGATCTTCGTCTCGCCGTAGTGCACGGCGATGTGCTTGGCGAGGATGGTGATGCCCTTCTCGCGCTCGAGATCGCCGGAGTCGAGCACCCGGTCGGCCACCTCCTGGTTCACCCTGAAGGTGCCGGTCTGCCGGAGCATGGCGTCGACAAGCGTCGTCTTGCCGTGGTCGACGTGCGCCACGATCGCCACATTTCGGAGATCATGACGGTGGTCCATGCGTGCTCAGCGTCCTTCCAGTGGTCGGGACCGGCGTCGATCCGGTGACCTCACGCTTTTCAGGCGCGCGCTCTGCCAACTGAGCTACCCGACCGTGTCCCGGAGGCTATCCGGGTGAGCGGTCCTGACGGGATTTGAACCCGCGACCTCCGGCTTGACAGGCCGGCGTGCACTCCAAACTGCACCACAGGACCCCGAGG
>JAGWNV010000140.1 GCA_028872975.1 Acidobacteriota bacterium | reverse complement strand
CTGGCGCAACGGCGCCCCGCTCTACAGCACGCCGGCCAACACGGGGGTGGCGGGCGCCGCCACCCAGGTGGGGACCTGGCCCGTGTACGCCCGTTACACGTCCACCACCATGAGCGGCACCAACCTCGACGGCTCCCACTACGACGACCCCGGGATCCCGTGGGTCAGCTACTTCCACGGCGGGGACGCCCTGCACGGCTTCGTCCGGCCCAGCTACGGCACCCCCCAGAGCCTCGGGTGCGTCGAGATGCCGCCGTCCAACGCCGGGGTCGTCTACCCGCTGACCCCCCTCGGTACCCTCGTCACCGTCGAGTAGGGCCTCGCGCCGACCTCAGCGCCCGGCCGAGGGGAAGCGGGGCGGCCGGCGCTCGCGCAGGGCGGCCACCCCCTCCCGGCCGTCGGGCCCGAGGAACCCGAGCATCTCGAGGGCGAGGGACTCGCCGAAGAGCGGGAGCGCCTGGCGGACCCAGTGGTTCATGACCCGCTTGGTCCACTGCACGGCCGTGGCACTGCCTGCGGCCAGCCGCCCGGCCACCGCCAGCGCCTCGGCCAGCACCTCGTCGTCGGGGACGCACTTGGTGACGAGCCCGATCCGCTCGGCCTCGGGGCCGTCCACGAAGTCGGCGGTGAGCAGGTAGTACTTGGCCTTGGCCATGCCGCACAGCAGCGGCCACAGCACGGCGGCGTGGTCCCCGGCCGCCACCCCGAGGCGGACGTGGCCGTCGGAGAGCCGTGCCGACGCGCCCATGACGCTCACGTCGGCGAGGAGGGCCACCGACAGCCCCGCTCCCACCGCCACGCCGTTGATGGCCGAGACGATGGGCTTGCGAGCGAGGAGCATCTGCTCGACGATGGCGTTGGTGTCGCGCCACTGGGCCAGGGTGGCGGCGTAGTCGGCCGTCATCTCCTCGATCATGGCCAGGTCTCCCCCGGCGCTGAAGGCCCGTCCCGCCCCCGTCACCACCGACGCGCCCACGGCGTCGTCGTCGTCGACCACGGCCCAGATCTCGGAGAGCTCGTGGTGCATCCGCACGTTGGCGGCGTTCAGGACCTCGGGCCGGTCGAGGGTGACGACGAGCACGCCGTCGTCCCTGCGGTCGAAGGTGAGGTGCTCGAAGTCCTCGTAACGGGCGATTCGCATCGACCCCAGATAGGCCATGGGGGCGGGCGACGGCAAGTCCGGCCCGCCCGCCGGCCACTCCCACCAGGGCCGTTCGCGGCCGCGCCCGGCGACATGTACCCTCGCCTCCACTGGCGGTGGGGAGAGAAGGAGGCGTCGGAAGTGGGCTGGTATCGGGCCCAGGAATTCGGGTTCGACCCCCGGGTGTGCCGCGGCGTGCACGTGGGGGGATGCGTGGCAGGCAGGCGGTGGCCGAGGGCGACGGACTGGGACGTCGAGGCCCACGCCCACAATTGCGATCACGATCCGTGGTCGGGCTGGATCTGCGTCGCCTCCGAGCGCTCCCTGTTCACCCGGTCGCGGCGGCCGACCCGGGTGATGTGCCACGAGTACGCCCACCTTCTGGCGCCCAACTCCCGCCACGGCGCCGCCTGGCAGGAGGCCGTCACCGACCTCGGCTACCCCTCCGAGGCCGAGTGGCACCGTCCCCCCCGCCGGCTCCGGCGTCCCACCCGCCGCCGCGCCGCCTGAGATGGCCGGGATCCTGCCGAAGCCGGCGGCCCGGCGCCTGGCCCTCGCCGTGGCCGGCATGCGGGTGGCCCTCGGGGCGCTGGCCATGGTCGCCCCCGACCTGGCCCTGCGACCCTGGGTGGGCCGGCCCGGCGGCGCCGAGCGCCGAGTCCTGGCCCGCGCCCTCGGCGCCCGCGACATCGCCCTCGGGCTCGGCGCCCTCCTCGCCGCCCGCCGGGGAGCGCCCCTGCGGGGGTGGGTCGAGGCCGGCAGCCTGGCCGACGTGGGCGACACGTTGAGCACGGCCCTGGCCTTCGGCCGCCTGCCCGTCACGGGCCGTGTCCTGGTCCTGGGGGCCGCCGCCGGGGCGGCGGGGGCGGGCGCCCTGGCCGCGCCGTCGGTCTGACCGGCGGCCCGCGCTGCCCTCGCCGTCCACCGGTTCGTCCACAGACACTGACGCCGCGCGGCCGGGCGGCGTCACTGTGCGGTCACCGGCCGTTCACCACCGGGTCGGCCCACGCTCACCCAGGCGTCACCGGCCGTTCACCGCCCCTGCCTGAGCGCCGCCGCGAGCGGGCGGGGCCGAGGCCTCCGGCGGGCGGGTCCGGCCCGGCCGGGTGCACAAGTTGTCCACAGGGAGGGGAAGGTGGCCGGCGTCGTCGCCGCCTCCGCCCCTCAGGCCGGGGAGCGGTCGGCCACCAGCTTCTCGCTGGCCTCCCACAGCCGTGCCGCCGCCTCCTCGTCGCGGGCCGCCTTGGAGGGCGTCCGGGGACGGCAGCGGACGAGGTAGCGGCCCGACACCCCGGCCAGCTCCGGTGAGGATGCGGCGTAGACCGAGGTCCGGGCCCCCTTCTCGGGGGTGAGGATGAAGGGCTTGATGAGCTTGAGGCCGAAGGCGAGCACGCCGCCGGTGTCCCCGTCGCGCCCGTAGCCGGTGGCGACGGTACCCGGGTGGAGGCAATTGGCGGTGACCCCGGTCCCCTCGAGCCGCCGGGCCAGCTCGGTCGTGAAGTAGATGTTGGCGAGCTTCGACTTCGAGTACACGGGCATGGCCCGGTAGTGCCTCTCGGACTGCAGGTCGTCGAAGTCGAGGCCCCGGGGGGCGCCCTTGTGGGCGGTGGAGGCCACGTTGACGATCCGCGCCGGGGCGCTGGCCTTCAGCCTGTCGAGGAGCAGCTCGGTGAGGAGGAAGGGGCCGAGGTGGTTGACGGCGAAGGTCTCCTCCAGGCCGTCGCCCGTGACCCGGCGCTCGGAGAGGACGATGCCGGCGTTGTTGACGAGCACGTCGAGGCGCCCGCAGCGCTCGAGGATCTCCGCCGCCCCGGCCCGCACCGAGGCCAGGCTGGCCAGGTCGAAGACGACGAGCTCCACGGCGTCGGACCCGGCTCGACGGGCGATCTCGGCCACGGCCGCCTCGCCCCGGGCCCGGTCGCGGGCGGTCACGAGGACCCGGGCCCCGGCCCGGGCCAGCGCCAGCGCCGTCTCCAGGCCGATGCCCGAGTTCCCCCCGGTCACGACCGCCGTCTTGCCCGTCATGTCGGCCACGTCTGCCACGTCGGCCTCCTCCCCATCGCCGGCCGGGCCGGCCCGCCCCGCGGCGAGACGTTACGTGCCGGTCAGCCGCTGCACCACCGGCGCCAGGGCCTCCCAGCACTCCGCCTCCACCGAGAAGTAGGAGATCCCGTACTCCTCCCGGCGCCACCGCAGCTCCTCCTCGATCTCCTCGAGGGTCCCGACGAGCGCCAGGGGGACGTGGCGCACGTCCTCGGCCGTGACGCCGAAGGCGGGCGCCATGGCCTCGTAGACCGAGGAGGCCCTGTCGGTGACGACGGCGAAGCCCACGAGGGTGTTGAGCTCGAGGCCGCCGAAGCGCTCCCTGGCGGCGGCACGGACCCAGCCGACCTTCCGCCTCGTCGACTCGGGGCTGGCGTCGGGCGCGACCTCGGGGCCGCCGGTGCCGTCGCGGAGGTTCACGTTGATGCTCACGATGTCGGCCCGGCGGCCGGCCAGCGACAGGACGCGGCGACCTCCCCCGCCGACGATCACCGGGGGCCGGGGCCGCTGCACGGGCCGGGGGAAGAGGGCGTGGTCCGCCACCCGGTAGTGCCTGCCGGTGAAGGAGAACGGACCCTCGGCGCCGAGGAGCCCGGTCAGCACTTCGACGGCCTCCTCGAGGCGCCCCACCCGGGTGGCCGGCGGGTCGTAGGCCATGCCGGCCTGGTCGTAGTCGCTGCGCATCCAGCCGGCCCCGAGCCCGATCTCGAGCCGGCCGTCGGAGAGGAGGTCGAGGGTGGCCGCCTCCTTGGCCAGGACCACCGGGTGCCGGTAGTCGTTGCCGAACACGAGGGCCCCGAGGCGCAGGTGCTCGGTGGCGGCAGCGGCGGCGGCGAGGGCGGGCACGGGCGCCAGCTGCTCGCCGAAGTGGTCGGGCATGAGCAGCGCCGAGTAGCCGAGCCCCTCGGCCTTGCGGGCGAGCTCGGCCCAGCCCCGGCTCGTGAGGTCGGTTGGACGCGACAGCTGGGCGGCGAAGCGGAAGGGCCTGGGCCCCGTCGTGGACGAGGGCACGGCGGCTGGGTCCGTCACGGCGGCGAAGACTAGAACGGAGCGGGTGGGCGCCGTCGTGCCGGGACCGCTTCGTAAGGCCGTCGGCGTGGCCCTCGTGGCGCTGTCCTCGGCCGCCTGCGGCTCGGGGGGCGGGGCCGGCCCGACGGCGGGCGCCCCCGACTACGAGGTCCACGCCGCCACCGCGGGCAGCGCCGGGACGGTGCTCGTGGACGGCCAGGGCATGACCCTCTACCTCTTCGAGCCCGACCGGCAGGGCCCCTCCACCTGCGCCTCGTCCTGCGCGTCGTCGTGGCCCCCGCTCGCCCTCCCCCCGGGGGCCCGGGGCCCGGTAGCCGGGCGCGGCATCCGCAGTGGGCTCCTCGGGGTGGTCCGCCGCAGCGACGGGACCGAGCAGGTGACCTACGACCGCTGGCCCCTGTACCGGTGGATCGGCGACACGAGGCCCGGCATCGCCACCGGCCAGGGTCTCGAGAACTTCGGCGGCCTCTGGTACGTGGTCTCCCCGGCCGGCACCGCCGTCAAGGGCTGAGCGTCAGAACGACCCGGTCGCCACCTGGCGGTGGGCGGCGTCGAGGAGGACCACGCCCCGGAGCTCCTGCGCCCGCACCGAGATCGTCGCCCCCCAGGAGCGGTAGGAGCTCGAGGGGGTGAAGCTGCCGAGCACGACCGTCCGGCCGTCGGTCGTCTGCACCTCACAGGTGAGCCGGCCCTGCTCCTGGCCGTCGTCGACGGTCATGAAGATCCACGACGGGGACCCCGAGTAGAGGAAGGCCTCCCCGATCTGGTCCCCGTCCTCCCGCAGCACGGCCATGTCGAGGAACCGCCCCCCCTGGGCGGCCATGGCCCCCGAGTGGCGGACCACGAAGCCCGAGCCCCCGCTGAAGGCGAGCCCCAGCGAGGTGCCGGCGGCGGCCACCAGGGCGGCGGCCAGCCCGGCGAGGACGACCGACAGCCGCCGGCGTCGGCGGGCCCCGAGCCGGGCCGGCGCGGCGCGGCGCTCGAGGAGCCGGCTCTCGAAGCCGGCCGGGGGCTCGACCTCGGGGCCGAGCAGGAGCAGGGAGTCGCCAAGCTCGGCCATGTCCTCGACGACGGCCCGACAGGTGGCGCAGTCCTCGAGGTGCGCGAGCACAGCGGCGCGCTCGGTGCCGACGAGCACGCCGAGACCCATCTCCCCGGCGCGACCTTGGACCTCGGCGCACGACAGCCGCTCCAGGCGGCCCCCGCCGCTCACCGACCCGACTCCTGTGCCGTCATCACCAGGCGCAGCTTCTGCATCCCGGCCCGGATGCGCGTCTTGGCCGTGCCGAGCGGGATGCCTTCGCTCGTGGAGATCTCGTTGGCCGTCCGTCCGTAGAAGGCGGCGAGCACGAGGGCCCGGCGCTGCTCGACGGGAAGGGCCCCGATGGCCTGGCGCAGGCGCGAGGCGGCGTCGGAGCCGACGGCGGCGGCCTCCGGGCCGGCGGTGCCGTCCTCGAGGGCGACGAGGGACTCGGGGTCCGCCGGCACCGCCCGGCGGAGGCGCAGGGCGTCGATGGCGAGGTTCCTCGTGATGGCGAGGAGCCACGTCGCCACCGACCCCCGCCGGGAGTCGAAGACGGGGGCGTGGCGCCAGGCGCGCAGGAAGGCCTCCTGGGAGATGTCCTCGGCCAGGGCGGGATCGCCGACGAGGCTCAGGGCCAGGCCGAAGACCCGGCGCTGGAACCGCCGGATGAAGGCGACGTCCATCCCGGGCTCGCCCAGGGCGAGCCCCTGGAGCAGCGCCTCGTCCGAGAGATCGTCGACGACCGGGCGTCGTCGCATCACCGCACAGCTCCCTCCCGCGATCACTCCGAGGATACGGCCCAGGGCGGGGCCGGGATTGGACCGGTCCCCACAGGAAGCCGACGGGCGGCCCACAGCGCCACGACAGCACCGCCGTCTCCACTGGTGGTGTGCGCACCCCGCCCCTCGCCGCCTGCCGGCCCCCTCTGCACGTGGCCCGACGGGCACCCAGATAACCTCCGGCCGTGTCCATCGTCCACGGTCCGGGCCACCACACGTCCGGTGCCGGCGCCGTCCTCCGCATCGTCACCCTCGTCCTCGCCGGTCTGGCCGTGGCCGGCGCCGTGGTGGTGGTGGTCCTGCCCCTGCCGAAGCCGGCCGCCGGGGGCACCTGCGGGCCGGGCGCCGGATCCGAGCCCGCCATCGCCGCCTTCTTCGACCCGGTGAGCATCGGTGCCGGTCCCCAGCCGGCGACGAGCGCCATCGAGGCCTACCAGTGGCAGGCCTTCGTGGGCGAGTGCCAGTCGGCGGCGAACGGCCGCATGGTCGAAGGGCTGGCGCTGCTCATCGTCGCCGGCTTCTTCGCGCTCGTCGTGCACCCGCTCATCCGCCGGGCCTGGCACGAGCCGGCTCCGCCCGGCGCGCCCGGTACCGCCGCCTGGCCGGGCGGGCAGACGGAGTTCTGGCAGTGGCCGCCGCCGGCGCCCGAGCCGCCGCACGCGTCGCCACTGTCGCCGCCGTCGCCGCCGGAGCAGGACGCCACGCCGGCCCCGCCCTCCCCGTCGGGGCCGCCCCCGGTGCCCGCGGAACCGTCCACTCCCGCCGAGACCCCTCCCGACCGGCCTTGACGGCAGCGGGCAGGGCCGCCACGGCACGCCTCACGCAGCTGCACCACGCCGGGCTCGTCTTCGACGTCACCGACACCGGGCCCCTCGACGGGCGG
>JAGWNV010000139.1 GCA_028872975.1 Acidobacteriota bacterium | reverse complement strand
AACCGCAGGGCCGTCCCGCCGGCGCCGACGGCGGCGAGGAGCGCCATGGGCATGGCCTCGACGAGCGGCGCCGGCATGTGGAGGAGGTTGGGCCACAGGGCCGAGAGCGAGAAGGTGATCTCGCCGGCGCCGTAGCCGGTGCGAAGCGGGGCGCCGTAGACGAGGGTGTCGAAGACCAGGACGCCGCCGGCGAAGAGGGCGACGCTCGCCGCCCACCACGAGAGCATCCGGCGGTCCACGCCGGCTCGGCGGGCGAAGACGAGGACGGCGAGGATCGCCACGACGAGCTCGGTGACGTCGGTGTAGCGGATGGAGGTGGCGGCCTCGAGGGCCAGGAAGGCGCCCAGGCCGGCCCCGGTGCGCCGGCGCCGGCTCGCCTCAGCGGCCAGCATGGCCCACAAGAGCAGGCCGGCGCCGGTGGCCACGAGCGAGGCGTCGGTGAACGTCGGCATGGTGGCCCGCCAGGCGAAGGTGATGGCCGCCCCCGAGGTGCAGAAGAGGAGCACCGCCGCGGCCCCGGCCCACCGCCCCAGCCACCGCCGGGCGCCGAGGTAGAGGGCGCCGGAGGCGAGGCCGCCGTAGAACAGCGGCGCCAGGCGCAGGACGCCGAGCACGGAGAAGACCACGGCGAAGAACGGGTAGCCGGGGTTCTTCTCGCTGATCCACCTGCCGTCGGGCAGGTGCACCCACTGGACGATGCCCGTGCCCGATCCCAGCTGGTGAGCGAGGGCCTGGTACTGCGCCGTGGTGAGGAGGACCTGCCCGTGGGCGAGGGCGACGATCGAGGCGCGATAGGCGTAGTCGTCGGGCTCGAGGAGCGCCGTCGCCTTGGTGAGCACCACCAGGGAGAGGGCCCCGAAGCCGAGGAGCGCCACCGCCGGCTCGGCCCACCGCCATCCGAGGAATGCCTCGACGGCGGTCCTGCCCCGTGCCGCCGGCGCCGGCCGCAGCCCGGCCGGCGCCCCCGTCGCCTCGGCGATCGTCCCGGTGGTCATCGGCCAACCATGGGCGGCCAGGGTTGCCGGGACCTTGGTCTTTCCTACGCAGTTCCTGTGCCGAGCGCCCACGCCCGGCGCTCGGCCGGCTCGGGACCTTCCACGAGCTCCTCCACGTCCTCGGGGGGACGGGGTGGGGAGAAGAGGTAGCCCTGGACGGCCGCACAGCCCACCCGCAGAACGGCGTCGAGCTGCGAGGGACGCTCCACCCCCTCGGCCACCACCTCGATGCCGAGGTCCCGGGCCAGCTGGGTCACCGCCGCCACGATGGCCCGGCCCTGGCGCTCGGTGTCGATGGTCCGGACGAACGAGGCATCCACCTTGATCACGTCGATGGGGAACGTCCGGAGGTAGGTGAGCGACGAGTAGCCGGTCCCGAAGTCGTCGAGGGCGATCTTCACGCCGAGCTGTCGCAGGGCGTGGAGCACCCGCTGGGCACCGACGGCGTCGTCGATGAGGGTCGTCTCGGTCAGCTCCAGGGTGAGGCGCGCCGGATCGAGCCCCGTGGAGGCGAGGGCGTCGGCCACCACGTCCACGATGTCGCCCTGGAGCAGCTGGCGGCTGGAGACGTTCACGGCCACCCCGAGGACCCGCCCCGGCCACCGGGCCGCCCACGAGGCCGCGGTCCGGCAGGCCTCGCGCAGGACCCACTCGCCGAGGACGAAGACCATCCCCGTCTCCTCGGCGATGGCGATGAAGGCTCCCGGCTCGACGAGGCCGACCCCGGGGCGCTGCCAGCGCACCAGGGCCTCGAAGCCCCGGACCTCGAGGGTGTCGCCGTCGACGATGGGCTGGTAGTGCACCCGGAGCTCGCCGTGCAGGAGCCCCTTGCGCAGGGCGCTCTCGAGCTCGAGACGGGTGGCGACGAGGTGGCGCATGGTCTCGTCGAAGGCCTCGAACCGGCCCCGGCCCCCCTCCTTGGCCCGGTACATCGCCGCGTCGGCGTCGCGCAGCAGGGCCTCGGACGTCTCGCCCCCCGACACCGACACGGCGATGCCGATGCTGGCGCCCACGTAGAACTGCCGGTCATCGCAGGCGAAGGGCTCCTCGAAGGCGTCGAGCACCCGCGCCGCCACGTCGGCGGCGTCGGTCTC
Organism: Acidobacteriota bacterium; assembly: GCA_028872975.1. GTDB lineage: Bacteria > Actinomycetota > Acidimicrobiia > Acidimicrobiales > UBA8190 > UBA8190. The sequence goes on along the minus strand of JAGWNV010000139.1, from coordinate 4,815 downwards.
GAAGTCGAGGTCCTCGCACAGCACGGCGAACTCGTCACCGCCGAACCGGGCCACCTGGTCCGTCTCGCGCACCGCGGCGCGGATCCGTGCCGCCGCCTCGACGAGGAGCCGGTCGCCGGCGCCGTGGCCGAGCGAGTCGTTCACCTGCTTGAAGCGGTCGAGGTCGACGAAGAGGACGGCGAGGGGGCGATGGCCCCGGCGCACCCGGGCCAGGGCCTGCTCGAGGGACTCGGCGAAGAGGGGCCTGTTGGCGAGGTCGGTGAGCGGATCGCGCAGGGCCAGGCGCTTGAGCTCGGTCTCGAGCCGCCGGCGCTCGGTGACGTCGCTGAAGCTCCACACCCGGCCGACGACCCGGCCCTCGACCCGCTGGGGCTGCGAGTAGCGTTCGAACACCCGGCCGTCGAGGAATTCGAGGGTGTCGCTGCTCTCGGCTTCCGGGTGGGCGTAGAGCTCCTCCACCTTGGCCAGGAAGGCCTCGGGGCGCACCAGCTGGCCGAGGACGAAGGCGATGGCCGTGGCGTCGTCGCCGGTCGTGAGCACCCCCGGGGGCAGGCGCCACATCTCGGCGAACCGGCTGTTGTGACTGGCGATCCTGCCTTCGTGGTCGACGACGAGGATCCCGTCGGCCGTCGACTCGAGCGTGGCGCTCAGCATCGACAGGGTGGTGCGCAGTCCCTCCTCGGCCGCCACGCGCGCCGTGACCTCGTGGGCGGTGACCACGATCCCGGCCACGGTGGGGTCGTCGAGGAGGTCGACGAGAGCGAGTTCGAAGGGGACGCTCGCGCTCCGGTCGTGGCGACAGAGGCGCACGTCGACGGTCACCGGGGTCGCCGCCGTGGCGCCGCCTCGGGCCCGGGCCAGGGCGCCGGCCAGGGAGGCGCGGTCCTCCTCCACGACGATCTCCGACAGGGGGCGCCCCTCGACGAGCTCGGGGTCGTGGCCGAGCAAGCGGGTGAGCGCCCCCGACACGGCCGCCACCACGCCGTCTCCCGAGACGAGCATGGTGACCACGGCCGCGTTCTGGACGAGGGAGCGGAACCGGGTGTCGTCGTCCCCGGCCAGCTCGAAGCGCCGCCGCTCGGTGAGGTCGCGGACGCTCAGGACCACCACCTCGTCGCCGCACCACGACACGGCGGTCCCGATGAGCTCGAAGAGCCGCCACCCCGACGCCGTCCGCAGCCGGAGCTCGATCGCGGCGCCGACCTCCTTGTCCCGGACCGTCGTCATCGACCGCAGGGCGAGCTCGAGATCGTCGGGGTGGACCAGTTCCGTGGCCGACAGCCCGGCCGAGTCGGCCAGTGACCGGCCGAAGAGCAGCTCGGCCCGGCGGTTGGCCCACACGAGTCGCCCCCCGGGCCCGATGACGACGACGGCGTCGGGCAGCCAGTCGAGCAGGTCGGCGACCGCGCCGGCGTCCGGGGGCAGCGGGCACGGCGCGTCGAGCCCCTCCGGGGCAGCGGACATTCCGGGGGTATCGGCCTCCCCGAGCAGGACCTTGACCGGCCGGTGCCTCAGCCGGGCGGGGGCGGCCCGAAGCACCACCGGTAGCGGGAGATCTCCTCGAAGCCCATCCGGCGGTAGACGGGCTCGCCCGCCTCGGAGGCCTCGAGGACCACGACCCGGGCGCCGAGGCCGAACCCGGCCTCCACCGCCCACCGGGTGCACAGCTCGCCGAGCCCCCGGTTCCGGGCCCCGTGGACCGTTCCGACCGACTGGACACTGGCGGTGTCGCCGCCGTCGCCCACGACCATCGCCGCCGCCACGGGCCGGCCACCGGAACGGGCCACCACGGCCCGGGCGGCGGGTCCCCGGAGGGTGGCGACGGACGCCAGCATGGCCTCGGCGGCCTCGGGGGGGAGGAAGGACTCGGCATAGGCGTCGACGGTCACGTCGAGAAAGTCCCGCCGCCCCGCCTCGTCGGTCACCTCCTCGAGGGTGACCCCGGCCGGCGCCACGGCCGGGCCCAGGCGTTCGGTCAGGGCCATCCGGGGGGTGCCGGGGTCGGCCACCGACACGTAGCCGGCGGCGACGACCTCGCCCTCGAGCGCCCCGTCGGCGTGGGAGGCGATCCAGACGCAGTGCCCCGGCGCCCGGCCCGCGAAGAACGCCCGTGCCCGCTCGAGGACCTCCTCCGCCCCCACCGTCCGGTCGATGCGGACGACCCCGTTGTGGTACGGCCCCGGCCACGTCCTCGACAGCGAGAAGAGAAGCAGCCGGCCGTCGTCCTCGAGCACGGCCTCGGGGTTGGTGCGGGCGAAGTGCGACAGGGTCGCCACCAGGTTGCGGTCGCCGGCGTCGAGCTGCGCGGCGCGGTCCACGGCGCTCAACGTAGCCTGCACGTCCGTGCCCGCAGTGGGGATCGTCGGTGCCGGCCTCATGGGGTGGGCGCACGCCATCGGCGTGAAGGCCCTCGCCGACGCCGGGCTCGTGGACGCCACCGTGGCAGCCGTGGTCGACACCGATCCCGATCGTGGCGCTGCCCTGGCCGCCGCCACCGGGGCGGTGGCGCTCCACACGGTCGCGGACGCCGTCGATCGCTGCCAGGCGCTCTGGGTGTGCACCCCCACCGCCTTCCACGCCGCCGCCGTGGAGGAGGCCGTCGGGGCCGGCCGGGCCGTGTTCTGCGAGAAGCCCCTCGCCACCGACCTGGCCACCGCATCGTCCCTGGGTGCCGCCGTGGCCGCCGCCGGGGCGCCGGCCCAGGTGGGGCTGGTGCTGCGGTACTCCCCGGCCTGCCTGGTGGTGCGCGACCTCGTGGCCTCCGGCCGGCTGGGGCCGGTCATGACCGTCGTGCTGCGCGACGACCAGTACTTCCCCGTCCAGGGCCTCTACGGCTCGAGCTGGCGCGGGGACGTCCGCCTGGCCGGCGGAGGCTGTCTCATCGAGCACTCGATCCACGACGTCGACATCCTGCGGTTCTGGCTCGGAGAGGTGGACGAGGTGGCCGCCACCACGCGACACGTGTCGGGGCGCCCCGGCGTCGAGGACGTGGTCGGCGCCCGCATGCGGTTCGCCTCGGGGGCGACCGCGGCGCTGGTGAGCGTCTGGCACGAGGTGCTGAGCCGGGGCTCGAACCGGCGGGTCGAGATCTTCGGCCGCGACGCCGTGGCGTGGCTCGACGACGAGTTCGCCGGGCCGGTCCACGTCCAGACGACCGGTGGCACCGAGGTCCTGCCCTGCGCGCCCTCCGCCTGGACGGCGGCGCTGGCCCTCGGGACCGGCGGCGGGCTGGGCATCACCGCCTACGTCGAGGAGGACCGGGCCTTCCTCGACGCCCTGGCGGCGAGCCGGGCGCCGGCGCCGTCGTTCGACGACGCCCTCGTCGCCCATCGGGTGGTCGACGCCATGTACCGCTCCGCCGCCGAGGGCGGGCTCCCCGTCTCCCTGGACGCGACGCCGGGCCCGGCGTGACCGGGACCGGTCCGAGGCCCGGTCGACGGGGCGCCGAGCCCTGTCACGCCTTCGTCGGCGCCCGCGTCCTCACCATGGCGCCGGAGCGGGGCTCCGTCGAGGTGGTGGTGACCGCCGGGGACCGGATCGCCGCGGTCGGGACGCGGGAGCTGTTGGCGCGTTTCCCGGACGCCGAGATCCACGACCTCGGGGGGATGACGCTCTGTCCCGGGTTCATCGACGCCCACCATCACCTCTCGATCGCCGCCCTCCACCCGCAGTGGGCGGACCTGCGTTCGGTGACGGACCTCGAGGAGCTCGCCGCCGCCCTGGCCGGGCAGGCCCGGCGCCGCCCCGAGGACCCCTGGATCCGAGGGGCGGGCTGGAGCGAGCTCTCGAGCGGGTGCACCCCCCACCGGCGCGACCTCGACGCCCTCGGCCTCGACCGGCCCGTCCTCGTGGCGCACTACAGCCTCCACCAGGCGGTGACCGACTCGCGGGGGCTCGAGGCGCTCGGCATCGGGGAGGGCGCCGCCGACCCTGCCGGGGGGAGCCTCGGGCGCGACGGCGACGGAAGGCTCGACGGGCTGCTCGTCGAGCGGGCGTGGTCGGAGGCCCACAGCCGGTCGCTCGCCCCCTACGACGACCCCGAGCGGTGGGCCACCCACATCGCCGCCGCCGGGCGTGCCCTGCTGCGAGACGGGATCACTGCCGTCCACGACACCGCCTGCCCGCCCGAAGCCGAGGCGGCCTACCGGCAGCTGGCCGGCTCGGGCCGGCTCCCGGTCTCGGTCCTCGCCTGCCCGCACCCCCGTCGCCTCCTCGGGCCGGCCGACGACGGGCGGCTCGGAGACGGCCCGCCCACCGGCGAGGGAGACGAGTGGCTCCGGGTGGGGCCGGCCAAGATCTTCGCCGACGGCGGGGTGGCGCCGGCCATCGACGTCCACCTCGGCGGACGGCGCCTCGCCCTCGGCATGGTCTTCGACGACGTCGCCGGACAGGTCGAGCGGGCCACGTCGATGGGCTACCGGGTGGCCGTGCACGCCATCGGCAACGCCGGGCTCGACGTGGCGCTCGACGCCTTCGCCGCCACGGCGTCGCGCCATCCGGGGCTCGACCACCGCTTCCGGGTGGAGCACGCCTGTCTCGCCTCCGTGCCCCAGCTCCGCCGGCTGGCCGGCCTCGGCGGCGTGGCTGTGGTCCAGCCCGCCTTCCTCGACCACCTGGGCCGGCAGGTCGAAGGAGTGGTCTTCGACGACGCCGACTGGCTCCCCTTCGGGGCCATGCGGGCCGCCGGGGTCGAGATGGCCGCCTCGTCGGACTGTCCCTGCACGTTCCACGAGCCGCTGCGGGGCGCCGGCCACGGCACCGACCGGCGTACCGGCTCGGGGGCGGTGCTCGACGAGGGCCAGTCGGTGCCGTTCA
>JAGWNV010000138.1 GCA_028872975.1 Acidobacteriota bacterium | reverse complement strand
CGCTGGGGTGCTGGCCATGGATCGCCCAGGGGGCGACGAGGCGGGCGGTGAGCACCCGGTAGGCGCGGGTCGCCATGATCAGGCGGTCGTGTCGTCCCATCGTCACCGAGTCGCTCATCCGGCCACGATGGCCGCCGGCTGCCACCACGGGAAGGGCCGTAGGTCACGAAGGGGGTCGTTCGGACAGCACCTCTTCGACCAGGTCCCGGAGGCGGTCGTAGTGCGACCCCTTCCAGTAGACGCGTCCGCACCCCGGGCACCGACGGAACTCCTCGAAGTCCTGCCGGGTCCGTGGCGGCAGCCGACCCTCGACCTCGGCCTTGGCCACGTCCTCGAGAACCCCGTTGCACTCGAGGCAGCGCCCGAAGGGGGCCGTTGAGCCGTAGAGGTCGAACCGGCGGACGACTTCGGCCACCGTCACCGTCGGTGGAAGCACCTCCTCGGAACGTCCGGCCGTCGGCCCAGGGTCCACCCCGACCACCTCCGTTCCCCAGAGTCCAGCGCAACGGGCCGCGGACCGCAGACCGCCGCTCCCGGAGCCGGTCACGTTCTCGGGCCGGCGGTCGTCATACTCGTGTCGAACGACGGGCGAGACCGCCCCCGGACCCCCGGAGCGACCATGACCGGCTCTCCCACGCAAGGCATCAAGACCGTGCTGCACCCCGTGTCCGACCTCGAGAAGGCCAAGGCGGTCTACAGCGCCCTCCTCGGTGTCGAGCCCCAGGCCGACAGCGCCTACTACGTCGGCTACGAGGCCGAGGGCCAGCACATCGGGCTCGTCCCCAAGGGCGGCCCCCAGGCCCTGGCCTCCCCGGTGGCCTACTGGCACGTGGCCGACATCGAGGCGAAGCTCGCCGAGGTGACCGCCGCCGGCGCCACCGTGCAGGAGCCGGCGCACCCTGTGGGCGGGGGCCGGCTGGTGGCCTCGGTGACCGATCCCGACGGGAACGTCCTCGGGCTCGTCCAGGACGCCTGAGGAGGAACGGACGGTGATGGACGAGGCCCGGGTTTCCGAGGAGTTCCAGGCCAACCGGTCCCGGCTGGAGGGCATCGCCCACCGGATGCTCGGGTCGCGGGCCGAGGCCGAGGACGCCGTCCAGGAGGCCTGGCTGCGGGTGGCGCGCGCCGACACCGGCGCCGTCGAGAACTTCCCCGGCTGGCTGACCACCGTCACCGGGCGGGTCTGCCTCGACCGGCTCAAGTCGCGCCGGGGGCGGATGGAGGAGACGGCGGGCGCGGCGCTCCCCGACCTCGAGGACGCCGCTCCCGACCGGGACCCGGCCCATGCCGCCGTCGTGGCCGACTCGGTCGGCGCCGCCCTCATGGTGGTGCTCGAGTCGATGGGGCCCGAGGAACGGGTGGCGTTCGTCCTCCACGACGTCTTCGCCGTCCCCTTCGACTCCATCGGCGACATCCTCGACCGGACTCCCCAGGCGGCGAGGCAGCTGGCCAGCCGGGCCCGGCGCCGGGTCCAGGCGACGGCGCCCCAGGAGCCCGGGGCGCCGGTGGACGCCGTGCAGCACCGCAGCCTCGTGGAGGCGTTCCTCCGGGCCACCCGCCAGGGTGACTTCGAGGCGCTCGTGCGCCTCCTCCACCCCGACGTCGTGCTCGAACCGGACCAGGTGGCCCTCCAGATGGGCTCTCGCCCCGAGACCAGGGGGGCCGAGGAGGTCGCCGCCGCCCTGAGCGGGGGGGCCCGCGGGGCCCGCCTCGTCCTCGCCGGCGGCCGGGCGGCACTGGCGTGGGCGCCGGGCGGGAGGGTGAGGAGCGTCATCGAGTTCACCGTGGCCGACGGGCGGATCACCGCCATCACGGTCACCGCCGACCCCGAGCGCCTCGAGCACCTCGACGTGGTGCCGCTCACCGACTGACCCGGCGGGGGAGTCGGCGCCACCGGCCCGGCCTAAGTTTTGCCGCCATGGTGCGGCGGACGTCCCTCGGGGCCTATGTGGGGGCGTTGCGCACCGAGTCCGTGCGACCGGGCCAGAGCGGCGTCGCCGGGGACGTGTTGTGGCGGGTCGGCAAGGTGGTCGTGGCCGTCGTCATCGTGGTGACCAACCTGATCGGCGCCGTGACCGTCGTCCTCCTCGCCACCCGGGTGGTCCCGCTTCCCGCCGTGGCGAGCGCCAGGCACGTGCGGTCCGTCAACGTGGCCCTCGCCGCCGGCTACGTGACCGTCGCCGTCCTGATCGGGCTCCTCGTCGGCATCCGCGGCCTTCTCGGTCTCCGGCGGTGGCTCACCGAGGAGCGGCCTCCCACCGTCGCCGAGCAGCGCGTCGTGCTCAGGGCGCCGCTGCGGCTCTTCGTGGTCCAAGAGGCCCTCTGGTTGACGGCGGCGGTGCTCTTCGGAGGATTCGACGCCCGCTACAGCGGCGCCATGGGACTGCGGGTGGGCATCACCGTGGCGCTCACCGGCACGAGCACCGCCGCCTGCGCCTACCTGCTCACCGAGCGGGCCCTTCGGAGCGCGGCGGTGCGGGCGCTGGCGATGCGTGTCCCGGGGCGCCTCGTCGTCCCCGGTGTGGCCACCAGGGCGGTGCTGGCCTGGGCCCTCGGGACGGGGGTGCCGGTGGCCGGGGTGGTGCTGATCGGCGCCGTCAGGCTGGCCGGCGGAGAGGCCGGATCGTCGGAGCTGGCCACGGCCATGGTGGTGCTGGGCGGCATCGCCCTCAGCGTGGGCCTGCTCGCCATCGCCCTGGCGGCAAAGGCCACGGCCGACCCCGTGGACTCGGTGCGCCGGGCCCTCGAGTCGGTGGAGCAGGGCCATTTCGCCATCCGCGTCCCCGTCTACGACGGCACCCAGGTCGGGCAGCTGCAGCTCGGGTTCAACCGCATGGCCGAAGGGCTGGCCGAGCGCGAGCGCATCCGTGAAACCTTCGGGACCTACGTGGACCCCGACGTCGTCGAGCACATCCTGCGGGAAGGGACGAATCTGGCCGGCGAAGAGGTGGACGTCACCGTCATGTTCGTCGACATCCGTGACTTCACGGGCTTCGCCGAACGCCGGCCCGCCCGAGAGGTGATGGCCAGCATCAACGGGCTGTTCGGCCGGATCGTGCCCGTCGTCCACGCCCAGGGCGGCCATGTCGACAAGTTCATCGGCGACGGGCTCCTGGCCGTCTTCGGCGCCCCCCAGCGGCAGCCGGACCACGCCGACAAGGCGCTCCGGGCCGCAATCGAGATCGAGGCGGCCGTCCGGTCCTCGGAGCTCCGGGTCGGCATCGGGCTCAACTCCGGCCCCGTCCTCGCCGGCAATGTGGGCGGCGCCGGCCGGCTCGAGTTCAGCGTCATCGGCGACGTCGTGAACACGGCGGCCCGCATCGAGGAGGCGACTCGGCGCACCGGCGACACCATCTTGCTGGCCGAGGCCACCCGGCAGCTGCTGCGCGCCCCGGGGCCGCCGCTCACCGAGCGTCCGCAGGTGACGCTCAAGGGGAGAAGCAGGCCCGTGCCGCTCTACACCCCCGGACTTGGTCCTTCCGGTGGGGCCCCCTAGCCTGACCCGTGGACACGACCCGAGGAGGCGCGGTGGAGATCCAGCCGAGGAGGCCGACGGGAAGAGGGCCGGCCGAGTACTTCGCCGGTGACGTCCTGATCGACCCCGTGCTCCAGAGCACCACTTCGGGTCTGGCCGTGAACGAGGTCCGGTTCTCCCCGGGGGCGCGCACGGCCTGGCACGCCCACGGCAAGGGCCAGACCCTCGTCGTCACCGACGGCGAGGGCCGGGTCCAGACCCGCGGCGAAGGGGCGGTCGCCATCCGGGCCGGCGACGTCGTCCTCACCCCCGCCGACGAGTGGCACTGGCACGGGGCCGCCCCCGACCGGTACATGGCGCACCTCTCGATCACCGAGGGCGGGATCGAGTGGGGCGACCAGGTCACCGACGCCGACTACGGCGCCGCCGGCTGACCATCCTCGCTGTCGGGGAGCGACCGCCCGACGAGCGAGCCCCGGCGAAAGACCGTCACCGGGCCGTCCTCGCTCACGGCGACGACCACGGCCTGGGGTTCGTCGTAGCTGTAGCGCCGTGCCGAGGTGTGACGGGTGCCCCCGAGAGGGGCCACCTCCCGCTCCGCCCACGGGCTCGGGACGAGGCGGACACCGAGCTGGCGCAGGACGCCGTGCTCGTCGAAGACGGCGGCCCCGTCGACCTGGCCGAGGGCGTGGCGCAGGGGCGCCAGGTGGAACGGCGTCCCCACCCGAAGCGCAGGCGGGGAGGGCAGCCGCTGCTCACCTCCCGGGCCCACCAGGCCTCCCGGGCGCAGGACGAGCACGGCCCCGAGGCCGCCGGCACCGAGGTCGTGGACGGCGAATTCGAGGAGGGCCTTGGTGATCTCCGGGCTCGCCACCTCGGGATCGGCCACGGCGGCGGCGAGGTCCTCCACGGGCGGCTCGTGGTGCCAGTCGAACCCTTCGGTCCGCAGCACCCCGAAGCGGCCGACGATGCGGACGGTCCCCGACGGGTGGCGCTGGACCAGGGTGGCGCCGAGGGTGTCGGCCAGGACCACCAGGTCGCGCTCGGAGCCGGCGGGACGGTCGAACATGAGCCACTCGTGATCGCCCCCGGCCCGGCGCACGAGCCAGCTCGAGAGGCCGTCGGCGAACCGCCGGGCGTCCTCGAGGGGCTGTCCCTTCACCGGGATCCGCAAGATGGTGAGCGCCGTGCCGGCACCCCAGGCGGTCGACTCGGTGGTGGGGCCCACGATGGCCCCGCTGCCCACCACCCGCCGCTCGTGCACCCGCGGCCGCAGGGCATGGTCGGCCTCTTCGACGACGAGGTCGAACAGGGACCGGTCGGCGAAGGCGGGGAGTCCGATCTCGGCCAGCTCGTCGGCCAGGCGGCGGAGCCTCGGGGACCGGTCCGTCACCGGGCTCGCAGGTCGCGCTCGTAGAAGAACATGGCCGGGCCGCCGGGGCCGCCGATGCGGTTGGTGAACCCCAGGCTCTCGTAGAGGCGCCGGGCGGCGGTGTCGGGCTCGTCGACGCAGATCTCCATGGTGTCGGCGTCCCGCTCGACGGCGAGGCGGAGCGACGTCTCCATGAGGGCCCGGCCCGTGCCCCGTCCCCGCCGGTCGGGGACGACGTAGAGCTCGGCCAGGGAGCACTCGAGGCCGGTGGTGAAGATGGCCGGCCGGAACCGGAGCACGGCCACCCCGAGGGGCGGGTCGCCGGCCACGAGCACGACCGTGTCGTCGGACTCGACGAGCAGCCCGATCCGTTCGGCGAGGGCCGCCGGTGGGGGGGCCGGGTCGCCGAACTCCCGGTTGAAGTCGTGGAGCAGGGTGCCCACGGCGCCGTAATCGCCGGGACCGGCCACACGGACGGGGGCCGCCGGCGCCGTCACGTCCGCCCCCGTCTCGCCGGCCACGAGGGCCAGCATCGCACTTCGGCCGGCTCAGCCCTCGGCTTCCGGGCCGGACGCCGGGTTGGAGATGACCTCCCACAGGTGGCCGTCGGGGTCCTGGAAGTAGCCGGAGTAGATCCCCCAGGGCCGTTCGTGGCCGGCATCGGCCAGGGTCCCCCCGGCGTCGACGGCGGCCTGCAGCGCCTCGTCGACGGCGGCCCGGCTCTCGACGAGATGGCCGAGGCTGAAGGGCCCCGGCCCCGGCGACAGCGCCGTGCCGGCGTCGCGCTCGAGGTCCTGGCGGCCGTAGAACATGAGGAGGAGCCCGTCCTCCAGCACGAGCTGGCCGGCCGCCCCCCCGGGCGACTCGGCCGTCGCCTCGAATTCGGTGCCCACCACGGCGCCCGGGCCCCAGCCGAGCCCCCGGTAGAAGTCGAGGGACCGCTCGATGTCGGCGACCCCGAGCGTGACGACGTGGACCCGCGGCTGCATTTCCCTGCAGCCTCGTCGCCCCCGGTGCATCGGGCAAGTCGCAGCCGCTCTCGCCTCGGTGGCCACCGTCGGGCAGGCTGTGGGCGTGGCCACCGTCCTCGTGACCGGCGGGTCGGGCACCCTCGGCGCCCACGTCACTGGCATCCTCCGGGGACGCGGCCACGAGGTGCGGGTGCTCTCCCGCCGCCCCGGCGCAGGCACCCACCAGGGCGACCTCGCCACCGGCGACGGCGTGCGGGCCGCCGCCGACGGCGCCGAGCTCGTCGTCCACGCCGCCAGCGACACCCGCCGCATGGGCCGCAAGGACCTGGCCCAGACCCGCACCCTCCTCGACGCCCTGTCGCCGGCCACGGCCCATCTGCTGTACGTGTCGATCGTGGGGATCGACCGGATCCCCTACGCCTACTACCGCCGCAAGCTCGCCTGCGAAGCCCTCGTCGGCGCCTCGGCCGTGCCCTCGACGATCCTGCGGGCGACCCAGTTCCACGAGCTGATCGCCCTCGTCCTCTCCACCGTGGAGCGCTGGCCGCTGGCGCCGCTCCCGGCCGGGTTCCGCTTCCAGACGATCGCCGCCGCCGAGGTGGCGGCGCGCGTCGCCGCCCTCGTCGAGGGGCCGCCGGTCGGGCGGGCCGACGACGTCGGCGGTCCCGAGGTCCTCGACGTCTCGGCCATGGTGCGCCGCTGGCGGGCGGTGCGAGGCCGGCCGCGGCGGACCCTTCCGGTCCCGGTCCCCGGCCGGGTGGGGGCGGCCTTCCGGGCCGGCCACCACACCTGTCCCGACCACGCCGAGGGCAGCCAGACCTGGGCCGCCTTCGTCGACGCCCTCGGGGTGGGCGCGCCGGGCGCCTGACCGGGCCGGCGGGGTGTCACAGGGCGGCGTCCGGCCACGTCAGGGGGGCCCGAGGGCGGCGCCCACCAGGCGCCCGACCCGGTCGGGGTCGGCGACGACGTCGATCTCGCGGATCTTGCCGTCGGCCACGGTGAAGGCCATCACCACTGAAGGACGGCCCCCTCGGACCACGATGGCCCCGGCCGTGCCGTTCACGAGGGCGGGGACGAGATCGGCGGGGGCGGTGGCCCCGAGCCGGG
>JAGWNV010000137.1 GCA_028872975.1 Acidobacteriota bacterium | reverse complement strand
CGGTGGTGCCGGCGCTCCTCGACCGCCGGCGGGGCCTCCCGGCCTGGATGGCCCCCGGGCTCGAGAGCCTCGCGGGGGCGACCCAGGTGCTGCTCCTCGTGCTCGACGGGATCGGCTGGGCCCCGCTGCAGCGCCACGGGGCCGACCTGGCCTGGCTGGGCGCCGGCCGGGGCGGGCCCATCACGTCGGTGGCGCCCACCACGACGGCCACGGCGCTCACCTCCATCACGACGGGCACCACGCCGGCCGAGCACGGGATCGTCGGCTACCGGATGGCGGTGGGCGAGGACGGCCGACCGGCCGACGAGGTCCTGAACGTCCTGCAGTGGCGGATCGGAGTGGCCGACGCCCGCAGACGGCTCCCGGCCACGGCGCTCCAGCGCCGGCCGCCCTTCGGGGGCCCCGGCGTGGTGGTGCTGACCCGCGCCGACTTCGCCCCCACCGGGTTCACCGCCGCCCACCTCCACGGGAGCCGGCTCCTCGGGTGGCGGGTGCCCTCGACGCTCGTCGTCGAGGCCCGCCGGGTCCTCGCCGAGGGCGTCCCGTTCGTCTACGCCTACTACGACGGGCTCGACAAGGTCGCCCACGAGTACGGCCTCGGGGACCACTACGCAGGCGAGCTCGAGACCGTCGACCGGCTCGTCGGCGACCTCGTCGCCGTCCTGCCGCCGGGCGCCGCGCTCGTGGTGACGAGCGACCACGGCCAGGTCGAGGTGGGCGCCAATGCCCGGCTGCCCGCACCCGAGCTCATGGCCGCCACGGCGATGTTCTCGGGCGAGGGCCGGTTCCGGTGGCTGCACGCCCGGCCCGGGGCCGCCGAGGACCTGTACAAGGCGGCCGAGGAGCTGCACGGCGACGAGGCCTGGGTGCGGACCCGGCGCCAGCTCGTCGACGAGGGGGTCTTCGGGGGCCCGCTCGCCCCCGAGGTGGAGGCCCGGCTCGGCGACGTCGCCCTGCTGGCGCGCCGGCCGGTGGCCTTCTTGGACCCCGCCGACACCGGCGAGACGCGGCTGGCGGCCCGCCACGGCTCGCTCACCGCCGACGAGATGCGGGTGCCGCTCCTGGCATGGGGTCCCTGACCCGCCGCCCGAGGGCCGTCTTGGCCGCGGCCACGGGCTTTGCAAGGATCGTCCGGTGACCCTCCCCCCCTCCGAACCCTCCGACCGCACCGAGGCCGTCCTCCTGCGCCCCGGCGAAGGCCCCCAGGTACCGGGCGGGCGTCCCGGCGAGGACGAGGGGGCCGGCGCCGAGGAGGAGTCCGGCGGGGAGTCGGTCGAGCAGCCGGCCAAGGTCATGCGGATCGGGTCGATGGTCAAGCAGCTCCTCGACGAGGTCCGCAGCGCCCCCCTCGACGAGGCCAGCCGGGTCAGGCTCCGGGAGATCTACGAGCAGTCGGTCCGGGAGCTGGCCGGGGCCCTCAGCCCCGACCTCGCCGCCGAGCTCGACCGGGTGGCCCTGCCCTTCGACGACTCGGCCCCCTCCGAAGCCGAGCTCCGGGTGGCCCAGGCCCAGCTGGTGGGGTGGCTGGAGGGGCTCTTCCACGGCATCCAGGCCACGCTCCTCGCCCAGCAGATGGCGGCGAGGGCCCAGCTCGACGAGATGCGCCAGCGGGGCCTGCCCCCCGGTGCCCGCGACGAGCCGCCCCAGGCCCGTCCCGGCACCTATCTCTGATCCGCCGGCTCCTCGACGGGCACCTCGGCGCACCCCGGCCACCCGGCCCGGCGCCGCAGCCGTGGAGTAGGCTGAATCACACTGCTGTAGTTCTCCACAGGTTCTGAACAGGCCCTGTGGAGATGGCGCCGAGGAGGACGGGGCCCATGGCCGGAGCGGGCAGCTTCGCCCATCTCCACACCCACACCGAGTACTCGATGCTCGACGGGGCCGCCCGCATCGGCGAGCTCGTCGAGGCGGCCGCCGCCGACGGGCAGCCGGCGCTCGCCATCACCGACCACGGCAACATGTACGGGGTCCTCGACTTCCACGCCCGCTGTCGCGCCGCGGGGATCAACCCCGTGATCGGCACCGAGGCCTACATGGCGGGGGAGTCGCGCCACGAGCGACCGACGCGCCGAGGTCGCGTCGACGACACCGGCGGGGACACCGAAGGCGGGCAGAAGCTCTACTACCACCTGACGCTGCTGGCCGAGACGACGGCCGGCTACCGGAACCTCATGAAGCTGTCGTCCGAGGCGTACCTGAGCGGGTACGCCTACAAGCCCCGGCTGGACTGGGAGCTGCTCGAGCAGTACCACGAGGGGCTCATCGCCACCACCGGGTGCCTGGGCGGCGTCGTGCTCCAGGCCCTCCTCGCCGACGACCCCGAGCGGGCCTTCAAGCTGGCGGGCCGGCTCCAGGACATCTTCGGGCGCGACGGCCTCTTCGTCGAGGTCCAGGACCACGGCCTCGCCGACCAGCGGCGCACCAACCCGCAGCTGGTGGAGATCGCCAGGCGCCTCGGGGCGCCGCTCGTGGCCACCAACGACAGCCACTACACCCACCGCCGGGACGCCATCGCCCACGACGCCCTGTTGTGCGTGCAGACCGGCGCCACCATCGACGACCCCAAGCGGTTCAAGTTCGAGGGCGAGGAGCACTACCTGAAGACGGCGGCCGAGATGCGCCATCTCTTCTCGGAGCTGCCCGAGGCCTGCGACAGCACTCTGCTCATCGCCGAGCGGGCCCACGTCGACATCGAGCTCGGGGTCGACGCCCTGCCCCAGTTCCCGGTCCCGAGCTCCTTCACCGGCGACGGCTACGAGGCCCGGGCCAGCGCCTACCTCCGCCACCTCAGCTACGAGGGGGCCGCCGAGCGCTACGGCAGCCCCGTGCCCGACGCCGTGCGCGACCGCCTCGACTTCGAGCTCGGCGTCATCTCCAACATGGGCTTCTCCGCCTACTTCCTCGTGGTCTGGGACCTCATCCGCCACGCCCGGGAGTCCGGGATCCGGGTGGGCCCGGGGCGGGGCTCGGCGGCGGGCTGCTGCGTGGCCTACTGCCTGCGCATCGTCGACCTCGACCCCATCCGCTACGACCTGCTCTTCGAGCGATTCCTCAACCCGGGCCGCAAGCAGATGCCCGACATCGACATGGACTTCGACGAGCGGTTCCGGGGCGAGATGATCCGCTACGCCGCGGAGCGCTACGGCGCGGACCACGTGGCCCAGATCGTCACCTTCTCCACCATCAAGGCCCGGGCCGCCGTGCGCGACGCGGCGCGGGTGCTGGGGCTGCCCTACGTGGTGGGCGACAGGATCGCCAAGGCCATGCCGCCGCTCGTCATGGGCCGCGACACACCCCTCAAGGCCTGTCTGGAGAAGGTGGAGGGCCACGAGGACGGCTACGTGGCCGCCCAGGGGCTCCGTGAGATGTACGCCAGCGACCCCGAGGCCGCCAAGGTGATCGACGTGGCCAAGGGTCTCGAGGGCCTGCGGCGCCAGGACGGCATCCACGCCGCCGCCGTGGTGATCACGAAGGAGCCCCTCACCGAGTACCTCCCCATCCAGCGCAAGCCCGAGACCGGCCAGGCCCCCGCCGAGGCGCCCATCGTCACCCAGTACGAGATGCACGGCGTCGAGGAGCTGGGACTGCTCAAGATGGACTTCCTGGGGCTGCGCAACCTCTCGGTCATCGAGCGGACGCTCGATCTCGTCGAGCGCACCGAGGGGAGCCGCCCCGACATCGACGCCGTGCCGCTCGACGACGAACCGACCTTCGAGATGCTGCGGCGGGCCGACTCCATCGGGGTGTTCCAACTGGAGGGAGGCGCCATGCGGACGACGCTTCGGGCCCTGGCCCCGACCTCGTTCGACGACGTGGCCGCCCTCGTCGCCCTCTACCGGCCCGGGCCCATGGCCGCCAACATGCACCGCGACTACCCCGAGCTCAAGAACGGCCGCAAGACCCTTTCCTACGTCCACCCCGACATGGAGGCGATCCTCGGCGACACCTACGGGCTCATGCTCTACCAGGAGTCGGTCATGCGGGTGGCCCAGAAGTTCGCCGGCTACAGCCTGGAGGACGCGGACAACCTAAGGAAGGCCGCTGGGAAGAAAGTGCGCGCCGTGATGGCAAAGGAGCGCGAGAAGTTCGTGGCCGGTTGCGAGCGCAGCGGCTACAGCACCGAGCTCGGGACGAAGCTCTTCGACATCATCGAGCCGTTCGCCGACTACGCCTTCAACAAGTCCCACTCCTACGGCTACGGGCTCGTCGCCTACCAAACGGCCTGGCTGAAGGCCCACTACCCGGTCGAGTACCTCGCCGCCCTCCTCACGTCGGTCAAGGACGACAAGGACAAGACCGCCGTCTACCTCGGCGAGTGCCGGTCGCTCGGGATCGAGGTGCTCGTGCCGGACGTGAACCTGTCGGCCGCCGAGTTCACCCCCCTCGTGGGCGAGGACGGCAAGCGGCGCATCGTCTTCGGCCTCGCCGCCGTCCGCAACGTCGGCGAGGGCCTCGTCGAGCGCATCGTGGCCGAGCGAGAGTCGAACGGGTCCTTCACCGACTTCTACGACTTCTGCCGGCGCGTCGACCCGGTTGTGCTCAACAAGCGGACGGTCGAGTCGCTCGTGAAGGCGGGAGCCTTCGACTCGCTCGGCCATCCCCGCCAGGGCCTGTGCCTCGTCTTCGAGGAGATCGTCGACCGGACCCTGGAGCGCCGCCGGGAGGAGCAGGCCGGGATCTCGACCCTCTTCGCCGCCTTCGAGGAGCCCGACGGGACGACCCCGGCCGGGTTCGGGGAGGCGAGGAGGCCCGTCCCCGACTCGGAGTTCTCGAAGACCCAGCGGCTCGCCTTCGAGAAGGAGATGCTCGGCCTGTACGTGAGCGACCACCCGCTGCGGGGCCACGAGGCGGCGCTGGCCCGTCTGACCGAGTGCTCCATCGCCGACGTGAAGGAGACCGACGACCCGGCCTCGCCCGAGGGGCGCGACGGCCAGGTCCGCACGGTGGGCGGGGTCATCACCGCCCTCAGCCGCCGCTACACCAAGCGGGGCGAGCTCATGGCCACCTTCGTCCTCGAGGACCTGCGGGCCTCGGTCGAGGTCTTCGTGTTCCCGAAGGCCATGGCCGAGCTGGGCCCGCTCCTCGAGGACGACGCCGTGGTGGTGGTGCGGGGCCGCATCGACACGCGCGACGACCAGGTGAAGCTCGTCTGCATGGAGCTGACGCGCCCCGAGCTCGGCGAGAAGGGGGGTCCGCTCACCCTGCAGCTGCCCCTCGGGCTCACCGACGACGTCCTCGAGCGCCTCCGGGGGGTGCTGCGGGAGCACCCCGGGGAGGAGCCCGTGCACCTCCAGGTGGGCCAGACCACGCTCCGGCTGCCGGCGGAGTTCAACGTCGACAGCCGCCGGGGGCTGCTCGGCGAGCTCCGGGTGCTGCTCGGGCCCCGGGCCGTCGTGGGCTGACCCGGGGCTCCGCCGCACCGAGTGGCCCCCGGACCACGGCCGGCCCACCGCTTTGGGGACCCCCCACGGCGGGGAAGTATCCTGGAGGGAACCCGCGGCGCAGGAGGTGGAGCATTCCCATGTCGTTCGAGGTCGGGACCAAGGACTGCACGGCACTGAGCGACGCAGAGCTCGCCGAGATGGCGGACCTCTGCGTGGACCGCGAGCCGGGATTCGACATCGGGTTCCTGTCCAAGCAGTGCGAGGACTGGGTCCTGATCACCCACGCCCGGGAGGGGTCCAAGCTTCGGGGCTACTCCTTCAGCACCCTCGAGCGCATCGGGGGCACCCCGTCGCTCCTCATCGGCCTGGGCACGGTGGACCGGACGGCCAAGGCCGACCAGACCCTGCGGCTCATGCTCGGCGACCAGTACCGGCGGGCCCTGCTGGCCTTCCCCGACGAGGACGTCCTCGTGGGCGCCCGCCTGGCCGGGCCCAGCGCCTACCAGGCCTTCGGGGGCCTGGCCGACGTGGTGCCTCGTCCCGACCACAAGGCGAGCGGCGAGGAGCGGGCCTGGGGCCGGCGCCTGGCCAAGCGCTTCGGCGCCGAGGGCCGCATCGACGACCGCACCTTCGTCCTCGCCGGTCAGGGGGGGCCGACGGGTGCCCTCGACTTCGACGGCCCCAAGGTGAAGGCGCCCGCCGACGGCGTGGCCGAGCTGTTCGCGAAGGTCCGCTCCGCCAAGGGCGACCGGCTCGTCACCTTCGGGTGGGCCATGGCCGAGGACCTCGCCTCGGGCAGCCTCGTCAACGGCCGGAGCCGCTGAGCCCCTAGGGCCTGGGCAGGCAGGCGGCCACCGTCTTGTAGCAGTGGCCCTGGCGCGGCCTGCTCAAGGTGACGAGCAGGTACTGCGCCCGGAACCCGAGGGCACTGTCGAGGGCCCGGCCGCTCAGGCGCTGGCCTCCGGAGGCCCACAGCGCGGCGAGGGCCCGGCGGTCCTCCACCGGGAGCCAGTGGTCGCTGCCGGGCCAGCCGAAGCGGGCCCACACCGAGCCGTCGGGACGCCGGAACAGCAGCGGTCCCCGGCTCGGCACCACCAGGGCCACCGAGGGCCGCATGCCGTGGAACTCCCAGTAGGGGGCGGCGGTGCCGGCGAAGCCGAGCAGGTGCTGCTGGGGCGGGGCCACCAGGCCCTTCAGCACACGCCGGGCCCGGCGGCGCCGCAGGGACCCCACCAGCCGGGGCGGCCCCTCCACGTCGACGGCCTCGGGCTGGGCCGGGTCGTCGCGCTGGGGATCGGCGGCCCAGGTCACGTCCACCACGTCGAAGGCGGTGATGGCGTCGCCCCCGGCGCCGGGCCCGCCGTGGGCGCCGCGCAGGCGGAGGAAGGCGCCGCTGCGGAGGTCCACCACGGTGGTGTCCTCCGGGCCGGTCACGAGGGCCATGCAGCGGTGCACCCCCCTCGGGATCGGCGGCAGCCGGCGCCGGCGCCGCTGGCGGCGCTCGGCCCGGGTGGCCACCGGCGGCCGCCCGGCCCTGGGCGGGGCCACCGGCGGCGCC
>JAGWNV010000136.1 GCA_028872975.1 Acidobacteriota bacterium | reverse complement strand
CGCGCCCGCGAACTCCGCGGCCTCCATGACCGCCCGCTGCTCGACGCCGGTGATGCCCGAGGGGACGCAGATGATCATGCGCGGCTTGGCGAAGCGGCGCTGGTGCACGCGGTGGATGAAGTAGCGGAGCATCTTCTCGCAGATCTCGAAGTCGGCGATCACGCCGTCCTTCAAAGGGCGGATGGCCTGGATGTGGCTCGGGGTCCGTCCGATCATCCGCTTCGCCTCGGCGCCGACCGCCAGGGGCCGGCCGTCCTTCACGTTGACCGCCACCACCGACGGCTCGTTCAGGATGATGCCCCGGCCCCGCACGTAGACGAGGGTGTTCGCGGTACCGAGGTCGACCGCCATGTCGCGGCCCAAGAGGAAGAAGCGGTTGTCGGCCATGCCTGCGTCCTGTCGTCAGGGGCGGAGGGCCCGGTGCCGCGGGCCTCCGTCGGGCGGGGATCGACCTGTAAGGCTAGAAGAGCGCCGCGCGGCGGCACAAGGCGGGCTGGCTGCGCCGCAGCGGGTGTTCAGGCCAGGTCCGGGAAGAAGATGGCGATCTCGCGGGCGGCGGACTGCGCCGAATCCGACCCGTGCACGAGGTTCTCGGTCATGACGGTGCCGAGATCGCCACGGATCGTGCCCGGCGGGGCCTCGGCGGGGTCCGTCGGCCCCATCAACGTCCGCACGATGCGCCAGGTGTCGGCGGGCCCCTCCACCACCAGCACCATGGAGGGGGACCGGGTGATGAACGAGAGCAGCTCCGGATAGAAGGGTTTGCCCTGGTGCTCCTCGTAGTGCCGGGCGGCGGTGGCCTCGTCGACGGTCCTGAGCTGCCCGGCCACGAGCCGCAGCCCCTTGGCCTCCAGCCTGCCCACGATCTCGCCGACGAGTCCCCGCTCGACGGCGTCGGGCTTCAAGATGACGAGGGTCCGGTTCATGGCCCGAGCAGGCTATCGGGGCCGGTGACCGGGGCGGCCTCGGGCACGAGGACCGCCCGGGCGTCGGCCACCACGTAGAGGGAGCCGGTCACCACGAGAAGGCCGTCCTCGGCCACCATGGGCCGGGCCAGGGTGAGGGCGTCGACCACGCTCTCGGTGGCCTTGGCCTCGAGGCCTGCCGCCCGGGCCGCCTCGCAGAGCTCGGCAGCCGGGAAGGCCCGGGGGCTCGGGGCGCTGCAGGTCACCACCGAGGCCACCCCGCCGCCGGCCAGGGCCTGGAACATGGCGCTCGGGTCCCGGCCCCGGAGCATCCCCACCACCGCCACCGCACCCCCCTCGGGATGGAGCTCGGCCAGGGCGGTGGCCAGCGCCTCGGCGCCGGCCACGTTGTGGGCGCCGTCGAGCACGACGAGCGGGGCCCTGCCCACCACCTCGAGGCGCCCCGGCGCGCTCACCGAGGCCAGGGCCGCCTCCACCGTCTCCCCGGCCAGGGGGGCGCCGAAGAAGGCCTCGGCCACGGCCAGGGCCAGGGCGGCGTTGTCGCCCTGGTGGGCGCCGTGGAGGGGGAGGTAGAGCTCGGGGTAGTGCCCCCCGGGGGTCTCGAGCTCGACCAGCCGGCCGCCCACGGCCAGCCGGTTGGCCCGGCATCCGAAGTCGGGGCCCCGCCGCCACAGCGCCCTGGTCCCCGCCGCCTCGGCGGCGGCCTCGAAGACCTCGACGAGCGGCGGGCTCGTCTCGCCGACGACGAGGTGCGAGCCGGGCTTCACGATGCCGGCCTTCTCCCGGGCGATGTCGAGGAGGCTGGGGCCGAGCACCTCGACGTGGTCGTAGCTCACGTTGGTGACCGCCACCACGTCGCCGGCGGCCACGTTGGTGGCGTCCCACCTCCCCCCGAGACCCACCTCGACCACGGCCACGTCGACGGGGCTGTCGGCGAAGAAGGAGAAGGCGGCGGCGGTGAGCAGCTCGAAGCGGCTCGGCCGGGCGGCCAGCATGGGCTCGAGGAGGGCCAGCGAGCCGAGCACCTCGGCCAGCTCCTCGTCGTCGATGGGCTCCCCGTCGCGGGCCAGCCGCTCGTTGACCCGGGCCAGGTTGGGGCTCGAGTAGGTCCCCACCGACAGCCCCTGGGCCATGAGGAGGCGGGTGAGGATCCTCGCCGTCGACCCCTTGCCGTTGGTGCCGGTGAGGTGCAGCACAGGACAGGCCTCCTGCGGGTCCCCGAGGAGCCTGCAGAGCTCGGTGATCCGCTCCAGGGTCGGCGCCCGCAGGCGCGTGGGCATGGCCTGCTCGTAGTCGGTGTGGCCGTCGAGCCAGGCGACCAGCTCGTCCCGGGACGCGCCGGCAGCCGGGGGCTCGGGGCCCGGCACGCCCCGGCTGCTCAGGAAGCGGCCCGGCGGGGCCGGGAGGACTTGGCCGGCTCGCCCTGGGGCACGAGGGTCGGGTGCACCCGGTCGAGCACCACGGCCCGGTCGACCACGCACCGTCCCACGTCGGTCCGGCTGGGCAGGTCGTACATCACGTCGAGGAGGACCTCTTCGAGGATGGCCCGCAGGCCCCGGGCGCCGGTGCCCCGCAGGAGGGCCTGCTCGGCCACGGCCTCGAGGGCGTCGTCGGCGAACTCGAGCTCGACGCCGTCGAGCTCGAACACCCGCCGGTACTGCTTGACCAGCGCGTTCTTCGGCTCGACCAGGATCCGGATGAGGGCGTCCTTGTCGAGGCTCGAGACGGTGCCCACCACGGGGAGCCGGCCGATGAACTCGGGGATGAGGCCGAACTTCATGAGGTCCTCGGGCAGCACGTGCCGGAGGACCTCGTCGTTCAAGGAGTCGGAGTTGCGCCGCACCTCGGCCCGGAAGCCGATCCCCTTGCGGCCGATGCGGCTCTCGATGAGCTTGTCGAGCCCGGCGAAGGCGCCACCGCAGATGAAGAGGATGTTGGTGGTGTCGATCTGGATGAATTCCTGATGGGGATGCTTCCGGCCGCCCTGGGGGGGCACCGAGGCCGTCGTCCCCTCGAGGATCTTGAGCAGGGCCTGCTGGACGCCCTCGCCGGAGACGTCGCGGGTGATCGACGGGTTCTCGCTCTTGCGGGCGATCTTGTCGATCTCGTCGATGTAGATGATCCCCGTCTCGGCCCGCTTCACGTCGTAGTCGGCGGCCTGGATGAGCTTGAGGAGGATGTTCTCGACGTCCTCGCCCACGTAGCCGGCCTCGGTGAGGGCCGTGGCGTCGGCGATGGCGAAGGGGACGTTCAGCATGCGGGCCAGGGTCTGGGCCAGGAGGGTCTTGCCGCAGCCGGTGGGCCCCAGGAGGAGGATGTTCGACTTGGCCAGCTCCACCTCGGTGGACTGCGACGGCCCGGCCTGCACCCGCTTGTAATGGTTGTAGACCGCCACCGACAGGATCTTCTTGGCCGTCTCCTGGCCGATCACGTAGTCGTTCAGGAAGTTGAAGATCTCCCTGGGCTTGGGCAGGTCCTCGAAGGAGAGCTCGGTGGTCTCAGCGAGCTCCTCGGCGATGATGTCGTTGCAGAGGTCGATGCACTCGTCGCAGATGTAGACGCCCGGCCCGGCGATCAGCTTCTTCACCTGCTTCTGGGACTTGCCGCAGAAGCTGCACTTGACCAGGTCGCCGCCGTCCCCGAACTTCGCCACCGCTACTCCCCCTTGCCTCTGCGACCCGAGCCTACGCCGCGCCGACCGCTTCGGCGGCCACTGCTGCGTCCCGGGAGGTGATGACCTCGTCGATGAGCCCGTAGGTGGTCGCCTCCTCGGCGGTCATCACGAAGTCCCGGTCGGTGTCACGGGCGATCTTGTCCACAGCCTGGCCGGTGTCGGCGGCCAGCATCTCGTTCAGGAGGTCCCGCATCCGGATGATCTCCTTGGCCTGGATCTCGATGTCGCTGGCCTGGCCGGCGGCCCCGCCCCAGGGCTGGTGGAGGAGGATCCGGGCGTGCGGGAGGGCGAACCGCTTGCCCTTGGCGCCGGCGGCCAGGAGCACGGCCGCCGCCGAGGCCGCCTGGCCGAAGCAGAAGGTCGACACCTCGGGCTTGATGAACTTCATGGTGTCGTAGATGGCGAACAGCGCCGTGATGTCCCCACCGGGCGAGTTGATGTAGAGGTGGATGTCCTTGTCGAGGTCCTCGCCCTCGAGGAAGAGCATCTGGGCGCAGATCAGGTTGGCGATGGTGTCGTCGATGGGGGTGCCCAGGATGATGATGCGCTCCTTGAGCAACCGGGAGTAGAGGTCGTAGCCCCGCTCCCCCCGGCTCGTCTGCTCGATGACGGTCGGGACGAGGTAGCCCTGTGCGTCACCGGGCCTCATGGCTGGCCCTCCGTTGCAGCTGCCGGCTCGACCACCACGTCGCTGCTCCCTCGCTCCCCAGGCTCCCCCTCGTCGCCCGGGCCGATGCGGAGCTCGTCACGCGACACCGGGTTCCCCTCGTCGTCGACGACCTCGACATGGTCGAGCAGCCAGGCGAGCGCCTTCGCCTTTCTCCGGTCCGAGCGTACCGCGGCCAGCCTCCCTGCGCGATCCAACCGGCGCCGCAGATCGGCGGCCGAGGTGCCCACCTGCTCGGCCATCTCGGCGATGGCCTCCTCGAACTCGTCGTCGGTGACCTCGACGTCCTCGGCGTCGGCCAGGGCGCGAAGTGCCAGGTCGGCGCGCACCGCCGTGGTGGCCTCGGCGCGGATCTCGGCGAGGAGGCTCTCCTCGTCGCGCCCCGAGGCGGCCAGGAACTGCTCCACCGTCATCCGCCGGGACTCGAGCCGGTGCCCGAGGTCGTGGAGGCGCTCGCGCACTTCGGACTCGACGAGTGACGCCGGGGGGTCGTCCTGGACCAGCTCCACGAGGGCGTCGAGGCCCCGCTCGCGCAGCGCCATCTGCGACTGGACGACCCGCACCTTGGCGAGCCGGCCGCGCACGTCCTCGCGCAGGGCCTCGAGGGTGTCGAACTCCGACGCCTCCGAGGCCCACTCGTCGGTGGCGTCGGGCAGCTCCTTGCGCTTCACGTCCTTCACGAGCACACGGACCTGCGAGGCCTGCTCCTCGGCGCCGTCGGGCACGCTGCTGGCGAACTCGAGGATGTCGCCGGGGCTCTTGCCCCGCAGCTGCTCGTCGAGCCCCGGAAGTGCCGAGCCCGACCCGACCTCGTAGAGGAAGTCCTCCACGTCGAGGTCCTCGGCGCCCTGGCGCTCGGCGTGGACGTCGACGGTCACGTAGTCGCCGTCGACGGCGGGACGGCCGGCCGCCACGAGTTCGCCGGACTGCTCGCGCAGCCGGTCGACCTGGGCGTCGACGTCCTCTTCGGTCACCGCCGGGCGCGGCACGGACACGACGAGGCCGGCGTAGCCCGCCACCGACACGTTGGGGCGGACCTCGACGACGGCGTCGAAGGTCACCGGCCCGCCTTCGGCGCCCGAGGTGAGGTCGATCTCGGGGGCGGCGATGGGGTCGAGCTCGGTGTCGGCGACGGCCTTGGCATAGAGGTCGGGGAGCGCATCGCTGATGGCCTGCTGCCGCAGGGCGTCGGCGCCTCCGAGGCGCGCCTCGAGCACGGGACGCGGGACGTGTCCGGGACGGAAGCCCGGGACCCGCACCTGCTGGCCGAGCCTCCGGAGCGTGGCGTCGAGGGCCTCGTCGACCTCGGCCTCGTCGAGCTCGACCGAGAGCCGCATCCGATTGCCCTCGACGGGCGCAGCGGTCGCTCGCATGGAAGGGGCAGTCTACCGACGGGCCGCCGCTCACCGGCCCGGGACGCCGGGGCGGCGTGGGCCGCTAGATCATGAAGGCCATGTTGCGGAGTATCCGCCTGCCGAGGTCCTCGTCGCCCCCCATGCCGACCAGGCCGGCGTCGAGGGCGGCCTCGCCGCTCACCCGTCCGCAGCCGAGGCGCCAGAACACCTCGGTGTCCATCTCGAGCGTGAGGGTGGGCTCGGAGAGCTCCTCGGCCCGTCCCCGTCCGTCCCGCACGGCCACCCCGAGCTCGCGGGCCGACGGTCCCGAGAGGGAGAACCGCACCGTCGTCCCCTCGGGCGCGGCGGCCTTCTTCCCCACCACGAATCCCATGGCCGAGGCGATCCGTCCCAGGGCCAGGTCGGCCACCGGCCCCTCGCTGTGGCCGGGCCGCCCGGTGGCCACCCGCATGTCCTGCTCGTGGACCCAGCAGTCCATGACCCGCACCGCCATGAACTCCCGGTAGGGGACCTGGCCGACGGGACTCGGGCCGACCTGCTCGAACCGCTCGCGGCCGAATCCTGCGAGCTCCTCGATGCGCCGGCGGGTCACCGCCTCGAATTCGGCGAGGACCTCGGACCCCGGGCGGCCCCGGCGCTCGGCCACCCAGGCCTCGTTCATGGTGCCGACGGGGTTGCGCACATGTGGCGCCTCGGGGGCGGCCGGAGGCTGCGGGTCGCCGAGGAGGGACCGCTCGGTGCCGACCATGTGGGAGAGGACGTCGCGGACGGTCCACCCCGGGCACTCCGAGGGAAGGTCCCACTCCTCGTCGGTCAGTTGCCCGCCGAGGCCGCAGATGGCCTCCCACTCCTCGGCCAGCAGCCCGACCACCGGCTCCTCGAAGGACTCGCCCATGGCGACCTCCTCT
Organism: Acidobacteriota bacterium; assembly: GCA_028872975.1. Lineage (GTDB taxonomy): Bacteria > Actinomycetota > Acidimicrobiia > Acidimicrobiales > UBA8190 > UBA8190. The sequence goes on along the minus strand of JAGWNV010000136.1, from coordinate 585 downwards.
CCTCGGCCCTCCCCGGGGCGAGGGCGGCCCCGACCATGCCACCGGCACCCGGCCGGCACCACCTCACGCACCGTGGCCTACCCGAGCGCGATCGTCACTAGCTGTTGCCAGACAGCGCCCGATGGCGCGAGAACGCCCACGGCCCGACAAGGGTCCGCCAATGCCCGGGAAGGCGGCGGTAGGTTCGTCAAAACCCCGTTCGGGCCCCTGGCGGGGCGCCAGACGAGTGAGGAGGCCACTGTGGCGTCGTACGAGGGTTACTGCGTCAAGTGCCGGGAGAAGCGGCAGTTCGAGGGCCAGGAGGTCGAGCTGGCCAACGGCCGCCGAGCGGCCCAGGGAAGCTGTCCGGTCTGCGGCACGAAGATGAACCGCATCCTCGGCAAGAAGTAGCAGCACGCGAGGAGCGGCCGCGGCCGCCCCTCGCAGCCGGGCTCAGGCCCGGGCCAGGGCGTCGAGCAGGGCTCCTTCCCGGAGCCCCCAGACGCTCACCACATACCTCTCCACCCCGAGCTCGCTCGCCAGGGCGGAGAGGATGGCGGCGCCGCTGGGCAACATGGGCGCCCGCCGGGCCGGCATCCCCGGCAG
>JAGWNV010000135.1 GCA_028872975.1 Acidobacteriota bacterium | reverse complement strand
GAGTACTCCGACGACAACTCGGCGGCGCGTCTCTCCCAGGCCATGCAGCAGGCCAATTTCACTCCCCAGGTCGTGGACTGGTTCTCGGAGATGTACACGCCGGCGTTCCTGAGCGAGACCCAGGGGACCGCCGACGGGAACCTGGTGCTCATGGCCACGGCCCCCTACGAAGAGGCCTCGTCGAACCCGGGGATGCAGCTCTTCCTGTCGTGGATGAACCGGGTGGCCCCCGGCTTCACCCACGACATCTTCGCCGAGTTCGCCTGGTCGGCGGGGCTCGCCTTCCTGCAGGCCGCCAAGGCGGTGGGCGGCCACCTCACCCGCGCCGCGCTGCTCCAGCAGCTGGCGCAGATCCACAACTGGGACGGCGGCGGGGTCCAGCCGCCCGAGGACTTCGGGAACAAGGTCCCGACGAACTGCTTCTCGTACTTCAAGATCAACCAGTCGGGGAGCGGGTTCTCCCGGGTCTACCCCTCCTCGGGCTACGACTGCAGCTCCGGGTCGCTGGTCCACTACTGAGGCCGGTCCGCCCATGAACGAGTTCCTCAGCTTCACCGTGATCGGGCTGGTGACCGGCGCCGCCTACGCCATCGCCGCCAGCGGCCTGGTGGTCACCTACACGACCTCGGGGGTCTTCAACATCGCCCACGGGGCCATCGGCATGGTCATGGCCTATCTCTACTGGCAGCTCGTCGACGCCTGGCACTGGCCGATCCTCCTCGCCGCCGTCTTCGTGGTGGCCGTCGCCGCCCCCCTCACCGGGGCGCTCGTCGAGTTCGTCCTCATGCGACGGTCGAGCGACAAGGGCCTGGCCGTGACCCTGGTCGTCACCATCGCCCTGCTCGTGCTCATGCTCTTCGTGGCCCTCTGGGTGTGGGGCGGGAACGTGAAGGCGGCCCCGGCCTTCTTCGGCCACGCCGGCTGGCACCTCACCGCCAAGGTGTTCATCACCTGGCACGAGACGATCACCATCCTCCTGGCCGCCGGGATGGCGCTGTTCCTGCGCCTGCTCCTGTACCGGACCCGGGTGGGCATGGCCATGCGGGCCGTCGTCGACAACCGAAGCCTGGCCGCCCTGAACGGCGCCCGGCCGGCGTGGCTGGGGACCTTCAGCTGGGCGCTGGGGGCGTCCACCGCGGCGCTGGCCGGCATCCTCATCGCCCCCGTCCTCGACAACCTCTCGGCCATCCCCCTCACCTTCCTCGTCATCTACGCCTACGGCGCCGCCATCCTGGGGCGTCTGCGCAACCTGCCGCTCACCTTCGTGGGGGCGCTCATCCTCGGGCTGTCGTACTCGTACATGGTCGGATACCTCCCGCAGAACTCCTTCTTCGACTCGACGCCGATCCAGGGGCTGCGGCTGTCGCTGCCGGTGGTGATGCTCTTCGTCGTCCTGCTCGTGATGAAGCAGGGCTCGATCGAGGGAGGCCGCCTGCGGCCCTGGCGGGAGTCGGTGGCCGTCCCCCCGCTGGCCCGGTCGGCCGGCGGCTACGGGCTCCTCGTCGTGGCCATCGCCGTCGTCGTGCAGTTCCTCTCGGCCGGCGACGTCGTCGACGTCGGCATCGGCGTCGCCTACGGGATCATCGTGCTGTCGCTCGTGCCGCTGGCCGGCTGGGGCGGCCAGGTGTCGTTGTGCCAGATGACCTTCGCCGGCCTCGGTGCCTTCGCCATGGCCCGGGTCGGGGGCGGGTCGCTGCTCGGGCTCCTGGCGGCCATGGCGCTGGCCGGCGCCGTGGGGGCCGTCATCGCCCTGCCCGCCCTCCGCCTCCGAGGCCTCTACCTGGCCCTCGCCACCTTCGCCTTCGCCCTCCTCATGGACAACATGTTCTTCCCGACGTCGGTGGCGTTCACCTACAACGGGTCCGTCCACGTGAACCGGCCGTCGATCTTCGGCATGAGCTTCCGGGCCGACACCTCCTTCGTCGTCTTCCTCGCCGTCGTCTTCGCCCTCTTGGCCATGCTGCTCCTGGCCCTGCGCCGGGGGCCCTTCGGCCGGCTGCTCCTCGCCATGAAGGACTCCGAGGCGGCCTGCGCCACCCTGGGGCTGAGCCTGACGCGCACCAAGCTGGCGGTGTTCACCTTGTCGGCGGCCATCGCCGGGCTGGGCGGGGCGCTCTTCGGCGCCATGAGCACCCAGGTGGGCGGCCTCGAGTTCGCCGCCGAGAACAGCCTCCCCATCCTCCTCCTGGCCGTCATCTGGGGCATGGCGACGACGAGCGGCGCCCTCTTCGGCGGCATCTCCTACTCGCTCGTGGGGACCAAGCTCCAGGCGCTGCTCCCCGGCATCCCCAACCTGCAGTACGCCTTCACCGGCCTGGCCGGCATCGGCGTCGGCATCAACCCCGACGGGGCCGTGCCCATGACGGTGCGGATCCTCCGGGCCCGCTTCGGGGCCGGAGCGCCGGCCGAGGCGCCGGCACCGACGAGCGGGAGGGCTCCGGCGCCGCCGTCGAGCGGGACGCCGGCCTGGGCACCGGGCGGGGCCCGGGTGCCCTCCGGGGCGGGGGCCCGGTGAGATGGCCGCCCCCGTGGTGTCAGCCCGCCGGCGTGCCGGAGGGGCCACGACCGTCACCCCGCCTCCGGCCCGCCGGGAGCTGACCGGGCGCCGGCGCCGCGCCGAGGCCCGCCGCCGGGCCGAGGAGCGCCGGGCCGAGGAGACCGAGCACCGGGGCCTCCCCACCGTGACCGTGGTGATGGCCGTCGCCGCCCTGGCCGCCCTCGTCGCCGGGATCGCGCTGTACACGGGCTTCCTCACGCCCCCCGGCACCTCGGCCCCGGCCTCACCGGTCGCCTCCCTCCAGCGCCTGGTGCGGGCCGAGTCGGCCGACGTCACCGTCGCCGGCGGCAGCGGCTGGGTCGTCGACGACCGTGCCGGCACCATCCGCCGGTTCGACCCCTCCTCGGGGGCCTGGACCGGGCGGCCCGTCCACGTGGCCCAGCGCCCGGTGGCGGTGGCGGCCGGCTTCGGCAGGATCTGGGTCGCCGACGCCGTCGGTGACACGGTGGTGGAGGTCGACCCGGCCACGGGCAGGCGGATCGGGGCCCCGGTCTCGGTGGGCGGCGAGCCGGTCTCCCTCGCCACCGGCGCCGGCGGGGTGTGGGTGGCCAGCCTGGCGGCGGCCACGGTGACCCTGGTGAACCCCCGGACCCGGGCCGTCACCGCCTCGGTGGCCCTCCCCCCGCGGGTGGGCGCCGTCCGGGTGGCCGTCGGGGACGGCGCCGTGTGGGTCACGGGTGTGAACGACACCCTCACCCGCATCTCCCCGGCGCCGGTGGGGGTGTCGCTGTCGTGGAAGCCGGTCGTGGTCGGAAACGGCCCCATCGGGGTGACGGCGGTGCCCGGCGCCGTGTGGGTGGCCGACGCCGTGGGCGGCACCGTCACCCGGGTCGATCCCCGGCGAGACGTGGTCAGGGCCCGCTACCGCGTGGGGGGCGACCCCGTGCAGCTGGCCGTCTTCGACGGCGAGCTGTGGGTGGCCGACGGCGAGACCGGTGCGCTTCGCGCCCTCGACCCCGCCACGGGCCGTCCCGAAGGTCGTACCGTGACGCTCCCGGGGTCGGTCCGCCGCCTGGTCGTGACCGGCGCCGGGCTCTGGGCCGCCACGGCCAACCCCGGCACCGTCACCGCCGTCACGCCCTGAGCCGGCGCTACTCCTGGACCAGCTCGATCAGGGTCCCGAGGGCGCCCTTGGGGTGGACGAAGGCGACGGTGGTGCCCCGCGACCCGGGCCGGGGCACCTCGTCGATGAGCCGGCCCCCGGCCTCGCGCACGGCCTGGAGGGCGGCGGCGCAGTCGGTGACCCGGTAGCCGACGTGGTGCAGCCCCTCGCCCCGGCGCTCGAGGAAGCCGGCCACCGGCGAGTCGGGTCGGGTGGGGCTCACGAGCTGGATGTAGGACTCGGCCACGGCGATGAGGGCCTCTTCGACCCCGTCGGACTCCACCCGCTCCCGGTGGACGGGGGTGACGCCGAAGGTGCGCCGGTAGTAGTCGATGGCCGCTTCGAGGTCGGCCACGGCGATGGCCACGTGGTCCACCTCGGTGAGCAGCGGCGCCGGGGCCCCGTCGCTCACCCGTGCCTCCGGAAGGCGTTGATCCGGTCCTCGCCCACCTTGGCCCGCAGTTCGGGGTCCTCGACGCCGAGCCCCTCCTCGGGGGCCAGGCAGAGCACGCCGATCTTGCCCTCGTGCAGGTTGTGGTGGACCTGGTAGGCGGCCTCGCCCACGTCCTCGAGGGGGTAGACGACCGAGGTGGTGGGGACGACCTTGCCCTGGCAGATGAGCTGGTTGGCGTCCCAGGCCTCCCGGTAGTTGGCGAAGTGGGACCCCTTGATGGTCTTGAGCTTCATCCACAGGTGGCGGTTGTCGTACTCGATCATGTAGCCCGAGGTCGCCGCGCAGGTGACCACCGTGCCGCCCCGCTTGCAGGCGAACACCGAGGCGCCCATGGTCTGGCGTCCCGGGTGCTCGAAGACGATGTCGGGGTCGTCGCCGACGAGGGACCGGACGTCCTTGCCGAACCGGCGCCACTCCGACTCGTCCTGGGTGTGCTCGTCGCTCCAGAACCGGTAGCCGGCCGCCTTGCGGTCGATGACGGCCTCCACGCCGAGCTCGTGCAGGAGCTTGGCCTTGTCGGGGCTCGACACGACGCCCACGGGGATGCCCCCGCCGTTCAGGACGTGCTGGACGGCGTAGCCCCCGAGGCCGCCCGAGGCCCCCCACACGAGGACCCGGTCGCCCTGCTTCATCTGGGCGCCGTTTCTCGACACGAGCATCCGGTAGGCGGTGGAGTTGCACAGGGCGCTCACGGCCGCCTCCTCCCAGGTGAGGTGGGCCGGCTTGGGCATGAGCTGGTTGGCCTTCACCAAGGTGAGGTCGGCGAGGCCCCCGAAGTTCGACTCGAAGCCCCAGATCCGCTGGTTGGCGGCCAGCATCGAGTCGTCGTGCGCCGAGGGGTCCTGGTCGTCGACGTAGTTGCAGTGGATGGTGACCCTGTCGCCCGGCTTCCAGTTGCGCACGGCCGAGCCCACCCTGACCACGACCCCCGAGGAGTCCGATCCGACCACGTGGTAGTCGAGGGCGTGGCGGGCGCCCCAGCGGCTCTCCTTGCCCAGGCGGTCGAGGAAGGCGAAGGTGGGCAGGGGCTCGAAGATCGATGTCCAGACGGTGTTGAAATTGATGGCTCCGGCCATGACCGCCACGTAGGCCTCGTCGGGGGCGAGCTCGGGGACGGCCACGTCCTCGACGTGGAGGGACTTCCGGGGGTCCTTGTCGGCCGAGTCGACCCCGGCGAACATCTCGACCTCGGCGCGGCGGACGAAGGCGGCACGGTAGGCCTCGGGGAGGGCGAGCCCGGCAAGCTCCTCACCGCCCGCCCCGGCCAGAATGGCCTCTCGGAAGGCGTGCATGGCCGACGACGATACCCCGGCCGCCGCGCTGCCACCCAGGGCGGGCAGCCGGCCCCGGGCCGTGCCGGCGGCGAGGACGGCCCTCGCAGCGTCCTCGTAGACTGACGGCCAGCAGGCGACCAGCGGGGTCGCCCCAGTGTCCTCCCGGAGGCTCCTCCATGCCCGGATCGGTGATCGTCGCAGGCGCCCGCACCCCCATCGGCAAGCTGTCGGGGGCGCTGGCCGGGTTCAGCGCCATGGACCTCGGCGGCTTCGCCATCGCCGCCGCCCTGGAGCGGGCCGGGGTCTCGCCCGACGCCGTCGACTACGTCTTCATGGGTCAGGTCCTCCAGGCCGGCCAGGGCCAGATCACCGCCCGCCAGGCCGCCACCAAGGCGGGGATCCCCATGTCGGTGCCGGCCACCACCGTCAACAAGGTCTGCCTGTCCGGCTTGAACGCCATCTACCTGGCCGACCTCCTCATCGGCGCCGGCGAGGCCGAGGTGGTGGTGGCCGGGGGGATGGAGTCGATGACGAAGGCCCCCCACCTGCTGCCCGACGCCCGGGCCGGCTACCGCCTCGGCGACGGCACCCTCGTCGACTCGATGATGTACGACGGCCTCTACTGCCAGTTCGACCACTGCGCCATGGGGCTCGGCACCGAGCAGTACAACAAGGAGGCCAAGGTCAGCCGGGAGGACCAGGACGCCTTCTCCGCCCTCAGCCACGACCGGGCGGCGGCGGCCATCAAGGACGGCCGGTTCGCCGACGAGATCACCCCGGTGGCGGTGCCCCAGCGCAAGGGCGACCCGGTGGTCGTCGACACCGACGAGGGGGTCCGCCCGGGCACGACGGCCGAGTCCCTCGGGAGCCTCAGGCCCGCCTTCGACAAGTCGGGCACGATCACGGCCGGCAACGCCAGCCAGATCTCCGACGGGGGGGCGGCGGTGGTGGTCATGTCCCGGGCCAAGGCCGAGGCCCTCGGCGCCCGGCCCCTGGGCGAGGTGGTCAGCTACGGCCAGGTGGCCGGCCCCAACGCCTCGCTCCTCCTCCAGCCCTCGGCCGCCATCGGCCAGGCCCTCGACAAGGCCGGCAGGTCCGTGGCCGACGTCGACCTGTTCGAGATCAACGAGGCCTTCGCGGCGGTGGGGATCGCCTCCATGCGCGACCTCGGGATCGGCGAGGACGTGACGAACGTGAACGGCGGCGCCATCGCCCTGGGCCACCCCATCGGCATGTCCGGCACCCGGCTGGTCCTCACCCTCCTGGGCGAGCTCCGGCGCCGGGGCGCCACCCTCGGCGCCGCCGCCCTGTGCGGCGGGGGCGGCCAGGGCGACGCCATGGTGGTGAAGGCCCTGGCCTGACCGGCGCCGGGCGGTCCGGCCCCGGCCTGACCGGTCCCCGGGGTGGGCGACACACCCCGGTACCATCCTGTGGTCCCATGAGCACCTCGGGGGCGGCCCTCCGCCACGCAGGAGCAGCGCCGCGGTGAGCACCCGCCGCCGCCCCACCTCCACGTCGGCTTTCGGCGTGGGCCGACGGGAGTCCCACGACTCGAGCGGCTTCTACTCCCGCTTCAGCCCCCCGGTGCTGAGCGACGACGACACCGTCGTCCGCTCCCCCATCGAGGCCAAGCTCGTGGCCGGCGACGCCCGGCAGATGGGCGAGGTCGACGGCGACTCGGTGGCGCTCGTGGTGACCTCGCCGCCCTACTTCGCCGGCAAGGAATACGAGACGGCCATGGGCG
>JAGWNV010000134.1 GCA_028872975.1 Acidobacteriota bacterium | reverse complement strand
CGTGGCCACGGCCGGGATCACCCTCTACCGGGTGGGGACGGTGAAGGACCTCCCCGGGCTCCGGACCTACGTCGCCGTCGACGGCGGCATGAGCGACAACCCCCGGCCCGTGCTCTACGGAAGCGGGTACGAGACGTTCCTACCCCGGGCCGTGACGGCCGGGCGTCCCATGGCGGTGCGGGTGGTGGGCAAGCACTGCGAGTCCGGCGACATGCTCGTGGCCGACGGCCGGGTCCCGGCCGACCTCGCCGTGGGCGACGTGCTGGCCACACCGGTGACGGGCGCCTACGGCTACGCCATGGCGTCCAATTACAACAAGGTGCCCCGCCCGGCCGTGGTCTTCGTGGCCGAGGGACGGGCCAGGGTCGTCGTCCGGCGGGAGACCCTCGACGACCTGACCCGGCTCGACCTCTGACGCCCGCGCCGTCGCCGGCCCGCCGCCACGGGCAGCCCGGCGGGAGGGTGCCCGGGCGGTAGCCTGCCCCGATGGAGCGGGGTGTTCCAGGGCCCGACCCGGTGCGGGTGGCGGTGCTCGGCTGCGGCAACGTCGGGGGGGCGTTCGTCTCGCTGCTCCTCGAGGACGCAGACGGCATCGCGGCGCGCTCGGGGGTCCGCCTGGCCCTGGCCGGGGTGGCCGTGGGCGACCCGTCGCGGGACCGCCCCGGGGTCCCGGCCGGGCTCCTCACCGGCGACGCCAAGGCCCTCGTCGAGGATCCCGCCGTGGACGTGGTGGTCGAGCTGATCGGGGGCCTCGAGCCGGCCGGGAGCCTGGTGCGCGCCGCGCTGTCGGCGGGCCGGCCCGTCGTCACCGCCAACAAGGAGCTGCTCGCCGCCGAGGGCGCCGAGCTGTCCGCCCTCGCCGCCGGTGCCGGGGTCGACCTCCTCTACGAGGCCGCCGTGGCGGGGGCCATCCCCATCCTGCGGCCCCTCCGCCAGTCCCTGGCCGGCGAGCGGGTGCGCCGGGTCATGGGCATCGTGAACGGCACCACCAACTTCATCCTGAGCCGGATGTCGGAGTCGGGGCTCGGCTACGCCGAGGCCCTGGCCGAGGCCCAGGACCTCGGGTACGCCGAACGCGACCCCACCGCCGACGTGGAGGGCCACGACGCCGCCGCCAAGGCCGCCATCCTCGCCTCGCTCGCCTTCCGTTGCGACGTCCGGGCCGAGCAGGTGCCCCGGGAGGGCATCGCCGGGGTGAGCCCGGTGGACATCGCCTTCGCCGCCCAGCTCGGCTACGTGGTGAAGCTCCTGGCCGTGGCCGAGCGCATCGGCGACGGTGCCCAGGCCGGGGCCGGCGGGGAGATCTCGGTCCGGGTCCACCCGGCGATGCTCCCCGACAGCCATCCCCTCGCCGCCGTGCGCGGCGCCTTCAACGCCGTCTTCGTCGAAGGAGAGGGCGCCGGCGAGCTCATGCTCTACGGCCGGGGGGCCGGGGGCGCCCCCACCGCCTCGGCGGTGCTCGGCGACGTCGTCGACGCCGCCCACCACCTCCGCTCGGGCGCCGCCGGCCTGGCCGTGCCCCGGGCCGAGTTCGCCATGCACCCCGCCGACGACCTGCGCTGCGCCTGGTACCTGAACATCGACGTCCTCGACCGCCCCGGCGTCCTCGCCGCCGTGGCCACCGTGTTCGGCGAGCAGCGGGTCTCGATCCGCTCCATGGAGCAGCTCGGCATGGGCGACGAGGCCCGGCTCGTGTTCCTCACCCACGTGGCCCGCCAGGGCGACGTGATGGCGACGCTCGAGGACCTCCGGCGGCTCGACGTCGTCGAGCACGTGGGCGGGGTCCTCCGGGTGCTCGGCGACGAGGAGGACGGGTGAGCCCGGCCTGGCCCGGGGTCATCGAGTCCTACCGGGACCTGTTGCCGGTCTCGCCGGCCACGCCGGTGGTGACCCTCCTCGAGGGCGGGACCCCGCTCCTCGAGGCACCCCGGCTGTCGGAGCGGCTGGCGGCACGGGTGCTGCTCAAGCTCGAGGGCATGAACCCGACGGGGTCCTTCAAGGACCGGGGCATGACCCTCGCCATCTCGCAGGCCCTCGAGGACGGGGCCAAGGCGGTGATCTGCGCCTCGACGGGGAACACCTCGGCGTCGGCCGCCGCCTACGCCTCGCGCGCCGGGCTCACCTGCGCGGTGCTCATCCCCGAGGGCCACATCGCCCTCGGCAAGCTGGCCCAGGCCCTCGTCCACGGGGCGCGGGTCCTCCAGGTGCGGGGGAACTTCGACGAGGCCCTCGCCATCGTCCGGGACCTCGGCGAGCGCGAGCCCGTCACGGTGGTGAACTCGGTGAACCCCTTCCGGATCCAGGGCCAGAAGACCGGGGCCTTCGAGATCGTCGACGTCCTCGGCGACGCGCCCGACGTCCACTGCATCCCGGTGGGCAACGCCGGCAACATCACCGCCTACTGGCGTGGCTACTGCGAGTACCGCGCCGCCGGTCGCTCGACCAAGCTGCCCCGGATGCTCGGCTTCCAGGCAGCCGGCGCCGCGCCCATCGTCGAGGGCCGGCCCGTCGAGCACCCCGAGACGATCGCCACCGCCATCCGCATCGGCAACCCCGCCTCCTGGTACGGCGCCACCGCCGCCGCCAGCGAGTCCGGCGGGGCCATCTCGGCGGTCACCGACGAGGAGATCCTGGCCGCCTACCGGCTCCTCGCCTCCGAGGAGGCCGTCTTCTGCGAGGCGGCCTCGGCGGCCTCGGTGGCCGGGCTCCTCAAGACCGGCGTGGCTCCCGGCTCGACGGTCGTCTGCGTGCTCACCGGCCACGGCCTCAAGGACCCGGACCTGGCCATCAGCCAGATCACCGTACCGACCCCCGTGGACGCCGACCTCGACGCCGTGCAGCGCGCGCTCGGCCTCTAGGGATGGGGAGGCCGGATCGGGGAATAGGCCGGCGGGCGGCAGTGTTGTTGCCGGTGTACCCGGTCTCCGGTAACATGTGGAGACCGCCGCCCCCCAACGCATCGTCCGGTGCGCGGCGCTCGCCCAACGGGAGGGACTCCCGGGGCCACTCCCGGGAGCAGCAGTGGGGAAGCGGTGGGACCGGTCCGAATGGATGCCGGTGCCTACCCTGATTCCTGTGCCCTCTGGTGTCGGCGGTCCCGCTCACCCCGGAGCAGGCACGACCTAGTGAGGTGGCCCTGATGGCTGCAGAGCAACAGCTCGAGCGGTCGGTACTCGAACGCAAGGAACGCGAAGAGCTGCGCGCCATCGCCCAGGCCATGGCGCTCGAGACCAATTCCAGAACGAAGAAGGCGGACATCATCGACCAGATCCTGCAAGCCGCCGGCGTCGACGGCGACGCCCCGGCCTCGAACGGGACGGCCGCCAAGAGCCGGGCCCGTCGCACCACCGCCGCCACCGAGGCGCCCCCGAGCGACTCGAACGGCGCCGACGGCCACGCCGAGGCCGCCCTCGCCGGGCGGGCCGCCAGCCAGAACGGCGCCGAGACCCACGGAGACGAGGACGCCCACGACGCCCCCGCCGAGGGGCACTCCGGCGAGGCCGGGGTGACGACGGCGGCCGACCGCCCCGGCGGCGGTCCCCAGCGCCAGCCGCAGCACAACCGCCCCGGCGCCGGCAACGAGCCTGGCAACCGCCGGAGCCGGCGACGCCGAGGCCGCGACCGCGGACCGGGAGGCGGCGGCGGTGGCGGAGGCGGGGGAGGCGAGCGGGAGCTCCAGGGCGGGGGCCAGGAGGGCCAGTACTCCGGCGAGCTCGTCGCCGTCCGGGGACTGCTCGACCTGCGCGACGAGGGCTACGGGTTCGTCAGGGCCGAGGGATACCTGCCGAGCCCCCGCGACGTCTACGTGTCGATCAGCCAGGCCCGGCGGTTCGCCCTGCGCAAGGGCGACTACATCGAGGGCGCCTGCCGTCCGGCCGCGTCGAACGAGAAGTTCCCCGCCCTCATCCGGATCGACACGGTGGGCGGGCTCGACCCCGAGCAGGCCCGGGGGCGGCCCCGGTTCGAGGACCTGACACCGCTGTTCCCCGACGAGAAACTGACGCTCGAGATGGCGGGGGCCGCCGAGGCGCCCACCCGGATCATCGACCTCCTCTCGCCGATCGGGAAGGGCCAGCGGGGGATGATCGTCTCGCCCCCCAAGGCCGGCAAGACCACCATCCTCAAGCAGATCGCCCACTCGATCGAGGCCAACAATCCCGAGGTGCACCTGATCGTGCTCCTCGTGGACGAGCGCCCCGAAGAGGTCACCGACATGCGGCGGTCGGTGAAGGGGGAGGTCGTCGCCTCCACCTTCGACCGTCCCTCAGACGAGCACACCGCCATCGCCGAGCTGACCATCGACCGGGCCAAGCGCCTCGTGGAGCTGGGCAAGGACGTGGTCATCGTCCTCGACGGCATCACCCGGCTGTCGCGTGCCTACAACCTCGCCCAGCCGGCCAGCGGCCGGATCATGTCCGGTGGTGTCGACTCGGGCGCCCTGTACCCGCCCAAGAAGTTCTTCGGCGCCGCCCGCAACATCGAGGAGGGGGGGTCGCTCACGATCCTCGCCACCGCTCTCGTGGAGACGGGCTCGAAGATGGACGAGGTCATCTTCGAGGAGTTCAAGGGCACCGGCAACATGGAGCTGCGACTCGATCGCCGCCTGGCCGAGCGCCGGCTGTACCCCGCCATCGACGTGAACGCCAGCTCCACCCGTCACGAGGAGCTGCTCTTCGAGCGGGGCCAGCTCCAGCAGGTCTGGAAGCTGCGCCGGGTGCTGAACGCCCTCGCCGCCGACGGCAGCGCCGCTCCCGGGCTCGAGCTCCTCATCGACAAGATCCGCAGCACCAAGGGCAACGACGAGTTCCTGGCCGAGATCGCCAAGGGCCCGGCTGTCTGACAGGACGGAGGACGCCATGAAGACCGACACCCACCCCACCTACGACGAGGCCACCGTCCGCTGCTCGTGCGGGAACACCTTCACGACCCGGTCGACGAAGTCCGACCTGCACGTCGAGCTGTGCAACGAGTGCCACCCGTTCTTCACCGGCAAGCAGAAGCTCGTCGACTCCGGTGGCCGGGTCGAGCGGTTCCAGCGCCGCTACGGCCAGCGGGGCTCCCGGGCCAAGCGGGCCTGACCACCGCCGGGCGGGGCCGGCCCCCCGGGGCCGGCTGACCGCAGGCGATCGGTACCCTTCTCGTCGTGGACACGGCGCGGCTCGAGGCCTGGGAGGACGAGCAGCGCAAGGTCGTCGACACCTTGGCCGACCCCGGCCTCTTCGCCGACCAGGCGAGGCTGCGCCAGGTCCAGCGCCGGCACAAGGAGCTCGACGGCCTCATCTCGGCCGGGCGCCGGCTGGCCTCGGCCGAGGCCGACGTCGAGGTGGCGAGGGAGATGCTGGCCGAGGCCCCCCCTGCCGACCGGGAGCTGGTGCGCATCGAGCTCGAGCGGGCCGAGGAGGAGCAGGAGCGGCTCGAGGCCGAGCTGCGGGAGCTGCTCCTGCCCCGCGACCCCGACGACGGCCGCGACGTCATCGTGGAGATCCGAGGGGCCGAGGGCGGGGAGGAGGCCAACCTCTTCGCCCGGGACCTCTTCGAGATGTACCGGCGCTATGCCGAGCAGCAGGGATGGCGCCTCGAGGTCCTCTCCTCGGACCCCTCCGAGCGCGACGGGCTCAACGAGGTGACCTTCGTGGTGAAGGGCGCCGACGCCTGGCAGCGGATGAAGCACGAGGGGGGCACCCACCGCGTCCAGCGGGTCCCGGTGACCGAGTCCCAGGGCCGGATCCACACTTCGGCCGCCACCGTGATGGTCCTCCCCGAGGCCGACGAGGTGGAGGTCACCATCGACCCGGCCGACCTCCGCGTCGACGTCTTCCGCTCCACCGGCCCGGGCGGCCAGTCGGTCAACACCACCGACTCGGCCGTGCGCCTCACCCACATCCCCACCGGGATCGTGGTGTCGATGCAGGACGAGAAGAGCCAGATCCAGAACCGAGCCCGGGCCCTGCAGGTGCTCCGGGCCCGGCTGCGCAAGGCCGAGGAGGACCGGGTCGCCGCCGAGCAGTCCGAGATGCGCCGCAGCCAGGTGGGCGGCGGGGGACGGTCGGAGAAGGTCCGGACGTACAACTTCAAGGAGAACCGCGTCACCGACCACCGGGTGAAGCTGACGCTGCACAAGCTCGACCGGGTCCTCGGCGGCGACCTCGACGACCTGATCGACGCCCTCCTCGTCGACGAGCGGGAGCGGCAGCTCGCCGAGGCCGGTCGGCCTCCCGTCGACGCCGGCGCCGAGGGATCGGGCCCTGCTGCCCGCAGCTGACGCCGTGGTGACGGGCCGGGCCGCCCTCGAGGAATTGACCGCCGCCACCGGCAGCCCTGAGGCGGCCCGGTGGATCCTGGCCGAGGCGCTCGGCGTGGGTCCCGCCGCCCTGGCCGCGGCGCCGGCCGAGCCCGTCCCCGAGGCGGCGCTCGCCGCCGCCCGGCGGATGGCGGCCCGGCGCGCCGGCGGGGAGCCCCTCCAGCACGTGCTCGGGTCGTGGGGGTTCCGGCGCCTCGACGTCCTCTGCGACCGCCGGGCCCTCGTCCCCCGGCCCGAGACGGAGGTGGTCGTGGAGGTGGCTCTCGAGCACCTGGCGCAGTGGCCGCCGGCGCCGGGTGCGCTCGTGGCCGCCGATCTGGGCACCGGGTCGGGGGTCATCGCCCTGTCGCTCGCCGCCGAAGGCCCGGCGACGCTCGAGGTGTGGGCCACAGAGCGGTCCCCGGCCGCCCTCGAGCTGGCTAGGGCCAATCTCGAGCGCGTGGCCCGGGACCTTCCCGCCTCCGCCCGCCGGGTGCGGATGGTGGCGGGCAGCTGGTTCGAGCCCCTGCCTGGACGGCTCCGGGGCGAGCTGGCGCTCGTCGTGTCGAACCCGCCCTACGTCTCGGCCTCGGAGTGGGCGACGCTCGACCCCGAAGTCCGGGACCACGATCCCTACGAGGCGCTCGTGGCCGGACCCTCCGGCCTCGAGGCCCTCGGCTCCGTGCTGGGCGAGGCGCCGGCGTGGCTGGCGCCGGGCGGCGCCGCCGTGGTGGAGATCGCCCCCCACCAGGCCGGCGAGGCCCGGTCGCTGGCCGCCCGCCTCGGCTACGTCGCCGTCGAGGTGCGCCCCGACCTCGCCGGCCGGGACCGGGTGCTCGTCGGGCGACGGCCG
>JAGWNV010000133.1 GCA_028872975.1 Acidobacteriota bacterium | reverse complement strand
CGATGCCGGCGGCCTTCTGCAGGGCGTAGACGGCCTGCTGGGTGGCGTCGCCGAAGGTGCCGTCGGGAGTGCCCAGCCAGTACCCGAGGGACTGGAGGCGCTGCTGGACGGCGAGGACCTGCGGACCGCTCATGCCGAGCTCCGGGCCGGCGGGAAGGGTCGTCGTGGTGGTGGGCGCCGTCGTCGTGGTGGGAAGCGACGCGGCGCCGGCGCCGCCTCGGGGCGACGAGCTCGCCCCGTGACCCACTCCGGCCCCAGTGGCGCGCGGCGTGGCGGACGGCGAGGTCGTCGTGCAGCCGCCGGCGATCGTCACCAGCATCGCCGCGGCGGCGACCACGGCCCTCGGGGCCCGGAACACGGCCATGACGCCTTTCCTCCTGCCACCCTCGATGCCGGTGCCCGGGCACCGGCCCTGCCGGCGCGCCAGGGTACAGGCCGGCCCGGGGCCGCGGTCAGGCGCTCGGTGCCGCCCCTGAGTCGCCGGCGGGCCACGCCGCGACCGGACCGGTGACCTGCACCCCCACCTCGGTCCCGACCGCCAGTGGCGCCGCGCTCGACAGCCGCGCTCGGAGCCGGCCGGCGCCGCCCTCGGCCTCGAGGGTCACGACCATGTCGTGGCCGAAGTACTGCGACTCCACCACCGTCGCCCGGATGCCCTTCCCGGCGCCGAGGTCGAGGGCCAGCTGCTCGGGCCGGACCAGGACCACGGCGCGGCCGCCCTCGGGGAGGGCGCCTCCGTGCTGGACCGGGAGACGGCCGAGCGCCGTCTCCACCTCGGCGCCCCGGCGGTCGCCGGGGAGCAGGTTGGCGTCCCCGACGAAGCGGGCCATGGCCGGGTCGAGGGGGCTCGAGTAGAGGGCCTCGGGTGTCCCCCGCTGGGCCACGAGCCCCTCGCGGAGCACCGCCACCTCGTCGGCGAGCGACAGGGCCTCGTCCTGGTCGTGGGTCACGAGCAAGGCCGTGCTGCCCGTCTCCCGCAACACCCGGGCCACGTCCTCCCGGACCTCGGCCCGCATGGCGGCGTCGAGCGACGAGAAGGGCTCGTCGAGCAGCACGAGCCCGGGGCGAGTG
This sequence comes from Acidobacteriota bacterium, assembly GCA_028872975.1. GTDB lineage: Bacteria > Actinomycetota > Acidimicrobiia > Acidimicrobiales > UBA8190 > UBA8190. The sequence continues at coordinate 6,086 of JAGWNV010000133.1, read as the reverse complement.
GCAAGGGCACGGGCCACGGCCACCCGTTGCTGCTGGCCCCCCGACAGCTCGTGGGGGAACCGCCGGCCCTGGCCGGCCAACCCCACGAGCCCGAGCAGGTCCTCCACCCTCCGGCCCCGGCGCTCGGTGCGCCCCAGCCCGAAGGCGACGTTGTCGGCGGCCGAGAGATGGGGGAACAGGGCCCCGTCCTGCGGCACGTAGCCGATGTGCCGCCGCTCGGGCGGGACGTGGGTGCGCCCGCCGGCCACGACCGTCCCCCCGAGCGCCACCGTGCCCTCTTCGGCGTGCTCGAAACCGGCCAGGATCCGCAACAGCGTCGTCTTGCCGCTCCCCGAGGGGCCGAGCACGGCCGTGAGCGACCCGTCCGCCACCTCGAGGTCGAGGCCCCGCAGGACGACCTGGCTCCCGAAGGCCTTGCACAGCCCCGACACGGCCACGCTCGTCACCGCGACAGCGCTCCCGTGGGCAGCCGGTCGAACCAGCGACCGAGGAGGACCGTCGGCACGACCGCCAGAGCCAGCATGGCGGCGGCGAAAGGCGCCGCCGCCGCGTAGGAGAACTGCCCCGTGTAGGCCCAGAACTGGGTGGCCAGGGTCTGGACGCCGGTGGGCACGAGCACGAGGGTGGCGGGGAGCTCGGTGGCGGCGGTGAGGAAGACGAGGAAGAAGGCGGCCAGCAAACCGGGGAGCACGAGGGGCACGACGACGCGGACGACCACGCTGACCGGGCGCCGTCCGAGGGAGCGACCCACCTCCTCGAGCGCCGGCGGCACCCGTGCCAGCGAGGCCCGGACGGCCACGAAGGCCAGGGGGAAGAACATCACCGCATAGGCCATCACGAGCAGCGGCGCCGACTGGTACAGCACCGGCGCGTAGTGGACGGTGAAGAAGACGAGGGCGAGGGCGATCACGAGACCGGGCAGCGCTTCGACGAGCAGCCCGGCGCGTTCGAAGGCGATCGCCATCCGTCCCCGGTGGCGGACGGCCAGGATGGCGACGGGCACGGCTGCCAGTGTGGCGAGGGCGGCGGCGGCGGCGCTGTAGAGGGCCGTGTGCCAGGCGGCGCCGGCGAGCGTCGAGGCGGCCGGCAGGGTGCTGCGCTGGCCCGAGCCCATCCAGTAGACGATGGTGGCGACGGGCACCCCGACGGCGAGGCCCACGAGGACGGCCATTGCCGCCGTCACCGGTGCCGCCGCCCGGCCCAGCCGGGCCCGGCTCACGGCCCTCGACCGGGCCTGGACCGTTCCCTGCCGTCCCGCTCTCGTGGCGACCCCCTCGCTGGCGAGCACCACCATCCCGAGGACGGCGACGACGAGCGACAGGGCGGCGGCAGCCGGTGCGTTGAAGCCCTGCTCGAACTCGCTGAAGATCTCGGTGGTGAAGGTCTGGTACCGGAGGATGGCGAAGGCCCCGTACTCGGCCAGGAGGTAGAGGGCCACGAGCAGGCACCCGCCGGCGATGGCCAGGCGGGCCTGGCGCAGGGTCACCCTGATGAAGGTCTCGAACGGCCCCCGGCCGAGGCTCCTCGCCACCTCCTCCTGGGCGGGGTCGGCGCGCCGGAAGCTGGCCGCCACGGGCAGGTACACGAGGGGGTAGAGCCCGAGGGTGAGCACGAGCGCGGCGCCGGGCAGGCCGCTCAGCGAGGGACGGATCGAGACCCACCCCCAGGCGATGACGAAGTCGGGGATGGCCACGGGAAGGACGAGCAGCACCGCCCACACCCGTCGGCCCGGGAGGGTGGTCCGCTCCGTGGCCCAGGCGGCCCCGGTCCCGATGAGGGCGCTCGCCACCGTGACCACCACGGCGAGGCGAACGGTGTTCCACAGCAGGTCGAGGGTGAGCCGGCGGGCGAGGAGGTGCTGGAGCTCCCCCCACCCGACCTGCGCCGCCTGCCAGCACAAGAAGGCGAGGGGGAGGAGCAGGGCAGCGGCGACGAGGGCCGCCGCGGTGGTGATGCCCGTCGGGAGTCGCCGCCGGCCGGCGGCGATCCGCCGCAGGGGCCCGGCGATGCCCGCTACCGCCACGATGCGCTCACCGAGAACGGGCCCCTCACAGCAGCTGGGCCTCTCGCAACAGCGCCACGGCGGCGGCGCCGTCGCCCAGCTCGGCGATCGAGACCGGCGAGGGCCGCAGGCCCGCGAAGGCGGGGATCGGCTGGGCCGTGGCCACGCCCGAACCGAGGGGGTACTCGTAGGACTGCGACCTGGCGATGACCTCCTGCCCGGCCGGTGACACGAGGAAGGCGAGGAACCGCTGGGCGTCGGCCTGGTGCCGGCTCGATCGCAGCACCGCCGCCCCCGAGACGTCGAGGACGTAGCCGGGGTCGCGCGGCGCCAAGGTGGCGAAGGCGGAGTGCATCCGCCCGGAACCGATCTCGTAGCGGAGCCGGTACCAGTAGTAGTGGTTGACGATCCCGAGGGCGACCTGGCCGGCGTTGATCTGGGCGACCAGGGTCTCGTTGTCGGGATAGACGTGGGAGCCGGCGTTGCGCTTGACCGCCTCCAGCCACGAGAGGGCACCGGCACGGCCGTCGCTGTGGGACAGCGAGGAGATGACGGGCTGGAAGTCGGTCTCCGACGGCGCCAGGCCGAGCTTCCCGGCCCACCGGCCGTCGGCCAGCTGCCGCACCGAGGTCGGCACCTGCGACGGCGACAGGAGCCGGGTGTTGTAGACGATCCCGCTCACCCTGGCCGTGACCCCGACCCAGCTCCCGCCCGGCGACTCGTCGGCCGCGGGGACGGCCGCCAAGGTGCCGGGCGTGACCGGGGCGAGGAGTCCCTTCTCGGAGAGGAACTGGAGCGCCTGGGAGTTCTCGGCGTAGTAGACGTCGGCCGGCGACCGGCCGCCCTCCTGGACGATCTGCTGGGCGAGGACGTCCTCGTCCCCGTCGCGCTCGGCGACCCGGACGCCGGTGCGGCGCTCGAAGGCGGACACGAGCAGCGCCGTGGTCTGGGGGTGCTGGCCGCTGTAGACCGTGATGGCCCCGGTGGCCACCCCCCCGCCGCCGCTCCCGGTGCCGCAGCCGGCCAGGGCCAGGGCGGAGGCCGCGGCCGCCCCCACCAGGACCCTCGCCGCCGTTCGGGAGCCCGCGATCGCCGTCACTCCCCCTCGACGTTAGGCACTACTAACAAATCCTGCAAGGGCAGGTGAATCCCCAGCCGGGGAGGGCTACCCTGGTGGCGGTGCCCGAGGGCTTTCATCCACCGGTCGAGGAGTACCTGAAGGTCATCTTCGAATTGGAGGAGGAGGGGGTGCCGGTGATCCGGGCCCGCCTGGCCGAGCGCCTCGGCCACTCCGGGCCCACCGTCACCGAGACCGTCCGCCGCCTCGTGGCCGACGGGCATCTCGAGGTGGAGGACCGCGCCCTCCGTCTCACCGCCCAGGGCCGGGGGCGGGCCGAGGGGGTCGTGCGCCGCCACCGGCTGGCCGAGCGCCTCCTCGCCGACGTGATCGGCCTCGAATGGGCGAAGGTCCACCAGGAGGCGGGCCGCTGGGAGCACGTCATCTCCGACGACGTGGAAGCCCGCCTCGTGGCCCTCCTCGGCGACCCGGCGACGTGCCCGCACGGGAACCCGATCCCCGGCTCGGCCCGCCCCCGGCCGCGGCTGGCCCCCCTGGCGGAAGCCCGGGCCGGGCAGGAGGTGCTGCTCGGCCGCATCAGCGAGACGGTCGAGGTCGACCTCGACAGCCTCGTCTACCTCGACGCCCACCGGTTCCGACCCGGGGCGTCGGCGACGGTGAAGGAGCGGGCCCCCGACGGCACCCTCACGCTCCTCGTCGAGGGCGAGACGCTGGCGGTGAGCCCGGGCCTGGCCGCCCAGCTGTTCATCGAAGCCAGTTGAACGCGCCTTGGTGACGCCGGAGCCGCCCTTCGGCGCCGACGGCCGCATGGCCCGGCTGGCCCTCCTCGTCACCGGCCGGCTGGCCAGCTGGGGCGGGGTGGTCTTCTGGGTCGCCGTCCTCGGCGCCGCCCTGCCCTTCGCCTTGAAGGTCGGCTCGGTGGAGACGAGCCGGCTCACCGAGTTCCTCCCCTCGGAGGCCGCCTCCACCCACGCCCTCGAGCTCGACCGGGCCTTCCCCTCCGGGAGGGCCCAGCGCGCCGAGGTCGTCTACCACCGCGCCGGAGGGCTCACGTCGGCCGACCTGGCCCTTGCCGCCGCCGGCGGCCGGCAGCTGTCGAGCCGGCTCGGCCGCGGCATCGGCGTGCCCTCCCCACCGGTCGAGGCCGCCGACCGCCAGGTGGCGGTGTCGGTCGTGCCCGTCTTCGGCAACGAGACGACCGTCGAGCACACCGTGGTGGCCATGCGCGCCGTGCTCGGCGACGGCACCGGCGGCCTCGAGATCCGGGTCACCGGACAGGCCGCCATCCAGGCCGACCTGCTCGGTGCCTTCTCGGGCGCCGACGGCCTCCTCCTCGTCATCACCGCCGGGCTGGTGGCGGTCCTCCTGGCCGCCACCTACCGCAGCCCCGTCCTCTGGCTCGTCCCCCTCGGCTGCGTGGCGGTGGCCGAAGCGGTGGCCCAGGCGCTCCTCTACGCGCTGGGCCGGGCCGGGCTCACCGTGAACGGGCAGAGCGCGGCACTTGTGACGGTCATCGTCTTCGGTGCCGGGACCGACTATGCGCTGCTTCTGACCGCCCGCTATCGCGAGGAGCTCCGCCGGCACCCCGAGCACCGGATGGCCATGATCGTGGCCTGGCGCCGGGCGGCGCCTGCGATCGCAGCCTCGGCCCTCACCGTGGCCGCCGCCCTGGCCTGCCTGTTGCCGGCCAGTCTCAACCTGACCACCGACTTCGGCATCGTGGGCATCGTGGGCGTCCTCTCCGCCGCCGTCGTCGTCCTCGGCGCCTATCCGGCGCTGCTCCTCGTCATGGGCCGCGGCGTCTTCTGGCCGGCCGTGCCCCGGGTGGCGCCCGAGTTCGTCCACCGGGGCGCCTGGGCGTGGGTGGCCCGGCTGGTGAGCACGGGGCGCCGGCCGGTGTGGATCTCGGGGCTGCTCCTGCTCGGGAGCGCCGGGATCGGCCTCTTCAGCGTGGACACCAACGTGTCCTCGCTGAGCGAGCTCCCCTCCTCGGCGCCGTCGGTCCAGGGCTACGAGCTCCTGGCCGGCAACTTCCCTCCCGGGGAGATCTCCCCCGTCGACGTCGTGGTGACCGACGCCAAGCGGCTGCCGGCGGTGCGCAGCGCCCTCGGTCGGCTGCCCGTCACGGCCTCCCTCGGCCCGGTGGAGCGGGCCGGGTCGATGGCCCGGTTCGACCTCGTGCTCGCCGTGGCGCCCACCGGGCGCACCGGCTTCGGGGCCGTGGAGCGCATCCGGGCCGCCGCCTCGAGGGTCGCCGGCGACGGGGTGGTCGTCGGGGGCCAGACGGCCCAGGACCTCGACACGGCCCACGCCTCCCACCACGACACCCTCGTCGTGGTGCCGAGCGTGCTGGCCGTCGTCCTCGTGGTGCTGTGGCTGGTGCTGCGGGCCCTTCTCGGGCCGGCTCTCGTCGTGGTGACGGTGATCGTCACCTTCGGCGCGTCGCTCGGGATCACCGCGGCCACCTTCGTCCCGCTCCTCGGGCTCCCCGGGGTCGATCCGACGGTGCCGCTGCTCACCTTCGTCTTCCTCGTCGCCTTGGGGATCGACTACAACATCTTCCTCCTGACCCGGACGCGCGAAGAGGTCCTGCGCGCCGGGCCCACCGCCGGGGTCGCCGCCGGGGTGGCGAGCACCGGCGGGGTGCTCACCTCGGCGGGACTGGTGCTGGCCGGTACCTTCGCCACCTTGGCCGTGCTCCCCGTCGCCGCCTCACGGGAGATCGGCATCGTCGTGGCCATCGGCGTCCTGGCCGACACCTTCTTGGTCCGCACCATCCTCGTGCCCACCTTGGTCGCCGACCTGGGCCGGCGCTTCTGGTGGCCGACCCCCGTGGCGCGCCGGCGCAGGACTGCCATGGCCAGCACCACGACGACGAGCGAGGGCAGTCCGTAGACGACGGCGGGGCGCACGTGGCGCAGCAGGAGGGCGTAGAGGACGAGGCCCCCCACCACTGCGGCGAATTCGGGGGTGTCGCCCACGAGGAACCGCCACGCACCCCGGGCG
>JAGWNV010000132.1 GCA_028872975.1 Acidobacteriota bacterium | reverse complement strand
CCCGTCCCAACAACGTGGAGGAATTTGTTGGGATTTCTGTTGGGATGACGGTATCGGCGGGGTGTAGCAGCACCGAGGAAATGACGGTCCACCAGGGGAAACGGCGGTGGGCGCTGAGGGACTCGAACCCCCGACCTGCTGGTTGTAAGCCAGCTGCTCTAGCCAACTGAGCTAAACGCCCCGGGAACGGTCGATTCTACCGATCAGCCGGCTCCTCTCCCCAGGCCTCGTCCGGGCCGGCGGCCCCGAGACGCGAGACTCGGACCGTGCCGAGCGAGCGTGCCGGGCCCGAGCCAGAGCCCGACGACGAGAGTCGCATCCGGCACGTCGAGGAACTCGTCCTCGGCCCAGCCGTCTACACCGGCCGGGAGCTTGCGGACGCCACCGGCATGGTCTTCGAGGAGGCCGAGCGCCTGTGGGTGGAGCTCGGGTTCCCGCCCATCGCTCCCGACGTCCGGTGCTTCACCGAGTTCGATGCCGAGGTGCTCCGCAACGTCGCCGAGTTCCGGGGCTGGGAGGTGGTCGGCTTCGAGGACATCGTGGGCATGACCCGGGTCCTCGGCCAGGCCATGGCCCGGGCCGCCGGGGCACAGGCACGCCTGACCCTCACCGGCGCCGAGACCCTGGAGGCGGACCAGGCGCCCGGCGTCGGCGGCACGGGCACCGAGGCCCTCGACGCCGCCGTCCGGCTCGGCCTCGAGGTATCGGAGCGGTTCGTCGACTACGTCTGGCGGCGCCACCTCGCCGCCGCCCTCCGCCGGGCCCTTGATCCGCGGCCCACCGAGGTCGTGGGGTTCGCAGACATCGTGGGCTACACCCGCCTGTCCTCGACGATGGCCCGCCCCGAGCTCGAGGCCCTCCTCGGTCGCCTGCAGCACGCCGCCACCGTCGAGGTGACCCGACGGGGCGGCCAGGTGGTCAAGCTCATCGGCGACGCCGTGCTGTTCGTCGTGCCCGACGCGCCGTCGGCGGCACGCGCCGCGCTCGGCATCCGAGACCAGCTGGCCGAGGACGGCTCGGCGCCGCCGGTGCGGGTGGGGCTGGCCATGGGGCCTCTCGTCCACCTCGAGGGCGACGTCTACGGCGACACCGTCAACCGCTCGAGCCGGATCGCCGAGCTGGCCCGCCCCGACACGGTCCTGGCCGACGACGCCGTCGCCGGCGCCGTAGAGGACAGCCCCGACGTCGTCGCCCGGGCCGTCCGGCCCCATCGACTGAAGGGCATCGGGATGACCCGCTGCTGGGTCCTCCGCCGGGCCACTCACGACCGCCGCTGACCTCCGCCGGTGCCCGGCAGGTGCCGGCCGTCACCAGCTCACCAGTGCTCGCCGTCGCGGCTTCCGAGGTGCCAGCCCCCGCACATCTCGCAGCGGTAGGAACCGAGGGTGGTGCCGTGGTCGAGACGGGCCTGGAGGGCGGCCCGCTCGGCCTCGTCCTGCGAGGCGAAGCGCGTCTTGGCCGAGCCGTCGGCCCGGAAGTGGTCGAGGCGGGGCCGACCGGGGCGCTCCTCCCGCCGGCGCAGTCGACGGCGGCTCCCCACGGTCAGCCGCCCTCCGGCCGGGAGGACAGCGCCCCCGTCCGCAGCTGCTCGAGGAGCTCCTCGGTGGCGGCGGCAGCCACGGCCCGGCGGGCGCCGTGGTCCAGCACGACGAGCTCCCCGCCGTCGAGATCGGTGACCGCCGCCCCCGCCTCGGTGCACAGGAGCACGCCACCCAGGTAGTCCCAGGGACCGAGGTGCGCCCGTCCCACCGCCGAGAAGCAGTCGAGGGTCCCCTCGGCCACGGCGCAGAGGTCGAGGGCGGCGGCGCCGAAGGCGCGGAACTGGGCCCAGCCGAAGTGCCGCCGGGGATAACCCGAGAACCCCACCACGGCCTCCTGCATCCGCCGGCACCCGCTCGGCGTGAGGGGCTCCCCGTCCTTCGTGGCCCCCCCACCCCGGCGCGCCACATACCGGTTGCCCGTGGCGAGGTTGGCCACCACGGCCGCCCTGGGGCCCCCGGCGTCGACCATGCAGATGCTCGAGGCGTACCAGGGGATGCGCCGGGAGGCGTTGGTGGAGCCGTCGACGGGGTCCACCACGGCGACCACCTCGGCGTCGAGGTCCCTGGCCCCGCTCTCCTCCGACAGGACCCCCACGCCGGCCGGACCGAGCACCTCGAGCACGGCCTCGTCGGCACGGAGGTCGAGGGCGTACTGCCCGGGCCGGTCCCCGTGGCCCGTCCAGTCCTCGACGTCCCGTAGGGCCCCGGTCACGGCGTCGACGACCTCGTGGCAGAGGGCGATGAGCTGGTCGTCGTCCACGGGCTCGGACCCTATCGGCACCGGCCTCGGCCCTCACCGGGCGCCGTCGGACGGCCGTTAGGCTGCCTGCCCTGTGGCAGTCATCGACGTGGCGGGGTACGTGGCCGACCTGAAGGACCACTCCGTGGACCACGGCTTCCACGTCCACGACGAGCGCCACTTCGTCGAGACCTATTCGCTCCGCCAGACCTGGGAGGTGGACCTCCATCCCGAGGAGGGTTGCGGGGGACCCCTCGACCTCCACCTGGCCCTCGAGGTCGATCCCCGGACGCTCCTCTCCTTCGAGGACGCCGTGATCGACCTCCCCGAGGACGTGGAGCCGCCCGACGAGTACCACTTCCCCCTCACCTTCACCTGGGGACTGCCGCCGCTGCCCAACGGCCCCGACCTCCTGCGGCTGGCCATCGACCTGGCCGGCGTGGGGGGGATCGACCTCCCCCTCGAGGTCTCGGCCATCGACTCCTTCGCCTCGGCCACCGACGCCCCCGAGCGGCGCCTGTCGATCGTGGCCCGCTACCCGGTCTCCCTGGCCCGGGTCCTCGGCGGCGAGGAGCTCCTCTGCGACGTCTTCGACCGCTGCCTGGCGGTGAGCAAGCACCTGCTCGACGCCGCACCCGGGTGGCTCAACGAGTGACCCCCCGCCGGCGAGGCCGGGCCACCGCCGCCCTGGCCGCCTGCGTCGTCGCCGGCGCCGTCGCCACGGCCTGCTCGAGAGGCGACGCCCTCGCCCTCGCCCGCCAGGCCTGCGGGAACGTCCAGCGCTCCATCGCCCTCTACGACCGCTCCACGACCGAACCTTCCGCCGCCCGGCAGGCCGACGCCGCCGCCGCCGTCGCCCAGCTGCGCGCCGCCCTGCCCCTCGCCGCCAAGGCCGCCGGGGAGGACAGCCAGTGGCAGGCCCTGGTGACCACCCTCTCGGAGAGCTCCCGGGTCGCCGAGGCCGACCTCGTCCCCGCCCTCCGGGCGCAGTGCGCCGACGCCGCCACGAGCGGCTCGACCCCGACGGTCCCCTCCACGACGGTGGCGCCGGTCCCCACCAATCCCCCGCCTGTCGGCCGCTGAGCGCGACACGGGCGCGGCGGCGAGTTCCGAGGTGACCGACGCCCGCCGGGAATTCGTGGCGTGCCCCTCCCCCACCGGCGTCGTGAACGGCGCCGGCTTCCATCCCTGCCAGGGCCTCTGGTACACGGCCAGCCGCCGGACGCCGAAGGTGGGGGTGATCGCCACCCACTACGGGGTCGACTTCTCCGAGCACTACCTGGCCGAGCCGTTGGCCCGGCGAGGCGTCGGGTTCCTCGGCTGGAACACCCGCTACCGGGGCAACGACGGCTGGTTCCTCCTCGAGCACGCCCTGGTCGACATCGGCGCCGGCGTGCAGTGGCTCCGCCGGTCCGCCGGCGTCGAGGCCGTCGTGCTCCTCGGCAACTGCGGCGGGGGGTCGCTCATGGCCGCCTACCAGTCCCAGGCGCTCGGGCCCACCATCGAGCCCTCGGCCGGACTCTCCCTTCCCGAGGCCCTCGGCGACCTCCTGCCCGGTGACCTCTACGTCTCGCTCCAGGCCCATCCGGGACGGGCCGAGATGCTCGCCAATTGGATGGACCCCTCGGTGACCGACGAGACCGACCCGTTGTCGCGGGACCCGGCCCTCGACATGTACGACGCCGGCAACGGACCCCCCTACGACGACGCCTTCGTGGCCCGGTACCGGGCGGCCCAGCGGGCCCGCAACGACCGAATCACCGACTGGGCCGAAACCGAGCTCGACCGGCTGACGGCGGCGGGCACCTTCGACCGGAACGTCGCCGTCCATCGGACCTGGGCCGACCTCCGCTTCCTCGACGGGGCCCTCGATCCCTCCGAGCGCACCGTGGGACGGTGCCTGGGCGGCGACCCCCGGCGGGCGAACGCCGGCCCCTACGGCATCGCGTCGACCTGCACCCTGCGGACCTGGCTGTCCATGTGGAGCCTCCGCCGCTCGCAGTGCCGCGGCGCCGACCACCTCGGGCGCATCGACCTCCCCGCCCTGGTCCTCCAGTCGAGGGCCGACGCGGGGGTGTTCCCCTCCGACGCCACCGCCATCCACGACGCCCTCGGCTCGTCGGACAAGGAGCTCCAGTGGATGGCCGGCGACCACTACCTCGAGTCCCCCGACGGGGCCCGGGAGGAGGCCGCCGACCGCATTGCCGACTGGCTGGCCGCCCGGGCCTGACCGTGGCCCGGGCTCGGCAGGCACGCGCCTGGAGGGCGGTTCCTGGGACCGGTGGGGCCAAAGGGGCCAGACTTCCTCACTGAGAGTGTCGAAATGGGACTTTAGTCCTCAATCTCGGCTCCCTTGTTGTCGATCAGTAGGGACGTGGAGGAGCGCGTGGCCGGGGGCTCGCGCACCAAGGGGGCGACACGGGTGCAGGGGGCGAGGGCCGGGGAATCGGGCACCGCCCTGCTCGACGTCGTGCTGGCCACCGTGGTGCTGCTCGTGGTGCTCATACCTGCCATGCAGCTCCTCGTCACCTCGGGGAAGGTGGTCGGCAACAGCCGGGGCGAGGCCGTCGCCCAGGGCGTCGCCGCCACCCAGATCGCCCAGGACCGGGCCGCCTGGACCTCGACCAGTTCGCCACCCGCCTACAGCTCGTCGTCCACCTGCGCCGGGGCCTACTCGCCGTCGACCACCACCAACGCCACCTTCGGCCTGTACCTGACCGGCTGCACCACGGTGGGCGGGATGGCGATGTGGATCTTCCAGAACGGCGGCTGGTGCGCGCCCAACTCCTCGAGCGCCGTCCTGGGCTCGCCGTCGACCTCGACGACGGCGGGGGCCCAGCCGGTGTACTGGGTCGAGGTCATGGTGGCCTGGGGGGGCACGACCCCGCCGTCGCCGACCACCACCGTCGCCGCCGGCAGGCGACTGGTGATGACCTCGGCGCTCCTCACCCCGAACGGCTACGGCGGGTCCACCTCGTCGCCGGGGTGCCCGCTGTGAGCGCCCGCCCGACGGAGGACGGGTTCACCGTGGTCGAGCTGGTGGTGGCCTGCATGATGATGGCCATCGTCATGACGATGACGTACCTCATCGCCACGACGATGGTGAAGCAGACCGCCCAGGGAACGGCCGCCGGAGTCTCCTCGGAGACGGGCCAGTCCCAGATGGCGACCATCGACGGCTACCTGCGCGGCGCCATGACGCCGACCACGGCGCAGTTCGTCTACGGGGTGAGCGGCCTGTGCACGGGCACGCTCCCTGGGGGCTCCTCGGCAAACAGCTCGACGGCGGTGCAGGAGGCCTACGACTACTACCTCGTCCTCTGCAGCGCGCCCCCCCGGAGCCCGAGCCTCACCTGCACGGCCGCCGACGCCGGCTCGACCGCCACCTCCTGCCCGCAGCTGTACGTCCTCGACGTGCGGTCGGACAGCTGCACCGCCGCCGTGAACGCCTGCACCCTCGAGATCAGGGACCTCTCGGTGAGCTCCCGTCCCGCCATCTTCACCTCCTCGGTGTTCCGGTGCACGAGCACGTGCCGGAGCGACCTCGGATCGACGACGAGCCTCCCCGCCGGGCACGAGGCCAACGGAGCGGCACCGGCCTTCCCCTACCTCTTCACGTACTACAAGAGCGACGGGACGACCCAGATCGACGGCTCGACCCTGTCGCTCGTCCAGAGCGTCCACGTGGACTTGCAGGTCCTGAGCGCCCCGCCGGCCCGGGCCACCGGCACGCAGGCCTACACCGAGATGACCGACGGGATCTGGATGGCGGGCGCCGCCACCCCCCAGACATGACCGGCACCCCGGCCCGAGGGGCGCGCCCCGCCTGGCGGTCCGGCCGCGGGGGCGACGAGCGCGGCCAGGCCGCCATGCTGGTCGTGATGGCCGTGGTCGTCGTCATGATCACGGTGCCGGTGGCCTTCGAGCTCCAGGCCAGCCGCCAGCCGGCCGTCACCACGACCGCCCTGTACGCCCAGGACGCCCTGGCCGCCGCCGAGGCGGGAGTCCAGGACTACGCCGACCATCTCCAGGCGGGAGGAGCGGGCTACCTCTCCTACTGCTCGAAGGACTACTTCACGTCCTGCCCGGCGGGGTCGGGCGAGGACGCGAGCAACCAGGCCTTCCTCGACGACAACTTCGGATCGGGCGCCAACGACGACCGGACGAACCCGTCGGGGGCCACCAAGTGGGTGAGGATGCCGTCGAACAAGGGCGGGTCGAGCTCGGGGACGAGCTACGGCGCCACCGAGGCGTACGACTACCTCGTCGACACGAGCGCCTACAAGTCCACGACCGCCGGCAGCTACCCCGTGAACGTCTACGCCACCGGCCGGGCCGGGGCGGGGACCACCTTCCTGTACCGGCGGGTCAAGGCCACCATCGAGGTGACGGTCACGAGCCAGACGGCACAGGTCTCCCAGCCGGTCACCTGGCAGAACTCGGGCGGGACGGGCGCCTCCTGCACCGGCTCCCCGCCCACCTCGGGCGGCGCCATCACCACCCCGGTGCCGTCGTGGGCCAGCTACGCGGCCGTCGTCCTGGCCGGGGGCGCCGGCGGTTCGGGCGGGTCCAGCCTCGACCCCAATGTGCCGGCCGGCGGCACCGGGGCCGGCTTCACGGCGTCGATCCCGGTCACCCCGGGGAGCACCCTCAGCCTCTACACCGGCTGCGCCGGCTCCGGCCTCTACGGCGGCGTGGGCAGTTCGTCGGGCGGCGACGGCAGCGGCTGCAACCCCATCACCTGCTTCCTCCTCGGTGGATCACTGGGCGGCCCGGGCGGTGGCGGCGGCGGGGCCTCGGCTGTGATCTGCACGGCGTCGTGCGCCAACGGGACGAACTTCGAGCCGCTGGCCGTAGCCGGGGGCGGGGGAGGCGGGGGAGGCGAC